>DASTNU010000408.1:0-3822 GCA_035720605.1 Longimicrobium sp.
GCTCGGCATCTTCTTCGCCGGCGCGGCGCTGCTGATGGCCGGCATGGTCTTGCAGATCGACGCCCTCGCCCTCGTCGCGGCGGGGGTGCTGGCCTTGGGCCTCGTCCTGGGCATCATCGATCGCATCCGCACCCCCCGCCCCGACATCTGGGCGTCACCGGAGGACGAGCCGGAGTCCTGATCGCGCGGGTGTCGCAGATACTTCCTTCCTTCGATCTCGGTGCGCGAGAACCTTGCGCATCCCTCCGTTCGCTCTCTACGTGATCCGGCGGCGGGCACCCGGCCCGTTCAATAGCGACTGAATTGGTGACTGCCCGCTTCACGCTGTCCGCCTTCGCGTACAGCAGCCCCGGTCATCGACTACCGTCGGCGTGGCGCATGGTCCGGAACTACTCCATCAGGCGCCTGACGCACGAGGAGCTGCGCTCGGCGGAGTACGCCGACTGCGGCGCGGCGCAGCGCCTGTACGTGCGGCGCGGCTACGTGCCGGACGGACGCGGGATCCACTACGACGGCCGACCGGTGCCGGGCGGCGAGCACGTGGCCGACGACGACGACCTGGTGCTGTACCTGGTGAAGGACCTTGCGCCGGACGCTCGCGGCGAAGGGGTGACCCTGTCCGGGGAGGTGTGACATGCGGCGGATGGGCATCGCGGCGCTTTGCCTGCTCGTCGCGGCGGGCATCCACGTGGACTGGCACCTGGCGCGCCCGCAGCACCACCGGCTGAGCATGGACTGGTCGCGGCACTGGATCTTCGCGGCCGTGCTCTTCGCGGGGATCGGCTGCGTCGTCGCGCGGAGATGGCCGGCGGAGCGCTGGCGGATCGGCGGACAGGTCCTGCTCTGCGGGATCCTGGTGGCGCAGGGGCTGGAGCCGGTGCTGGAGGCAGTCTTCTACGAGGGGCGCTTCGGATACCCGGTGGAGCCGGAGCGCTGGCGGGTGTTCTGGGAGTGCCTCGCCGCGGGCGTTCCGGCGTACGCGGCGGCGCTGTGGCTCTGCGCCGCGCGGCGTCCCACGCGCCAGCTCGCCGCCTGAGCGGACGTCGCCCAACCTCGCGCCGGCGGTTGTCTTCCTGAGGGAAGCGCCGCGCGTAAGTTCAGCACGCGCGGTGTTTTGGCGCCGACCGAAGGATCTTGCCGGCGGAACCGCGAGGGCCGGACTTCTGCCGCCGAGCCTGCCCCTCGCTGGCGGAGAGTAGATCCTTCGGTCGCGCGCAAGCGGCTGTATTACTTTGGGTTACTCGTGTGCGCTCCCTCAGGAAGACAACGCTGCTTCGCAGTCCCCTGGGGTTAGAAGCATCCTCTAGAAGACCATGAACGAGGAACGGCCGTCGCCCGAAACCCTGCGGGCCTTTATCCAGACGGAGTGGGCAGACCTGCATCACTCGCGATTGCAGGAATGGACGGCGCTGGGCGTCGTCGCCGGGGTGCACCTCGCCCTGATGCAGCTGGTTTCGTTCCTGGCCGACGAGCGCGCGGCGATCGACTCGCGCGTGCTGGTGTTCCTTGCGTGCGCCATCGCCGCCGCGTTCGCCGTCTTCGGAATCCTCATCACGTGGCGGCACCGGCATTTGATGAAGGTGAAGCTCCACTGGATCTACCAGGCGGAGGACAGGCTGGGGCTCATCGGCGACAGCGAGCATCCGGGGATCATCCCCCGCGCGGACGCCCCGACGCGGAGCTACCCCTGGAGAGGCCTCGCCGCGCCCCGGCCGCTCTCTACCGGCGGCCTGGTCACCGGCTTCTACCTGCTCCTGATCGCGGTCGACGTGCTCGTCGCGCTGGCGTTCCCGGGGTCGTAGCCGGGCGCGGGACGCGCTGGGCGGAATGACGGAGGGACTCACGCGCGTTGTTCATGACGCGGAGATCATTCGAAAGGGAGCCCCTCCGCCGCGACTCGCCGGTGCCGGATTCCGCCGTCGCGAGAAGCCAGACCACCAGCAGCGCCAGCGCCAGCGCCAGCGCCAGCGCGACCGCCAGCACCAGCACGCCGCCCGCCGTCACCCGTCTCGCCCGGGTCCGCCCACCCCGGGGCCGCCCCGGCTCGCGCGTCTCCGGCGGGTTCCGCGGTGGCTCCGGAACGGCCTCCGGTAACGGGCCGGGCGCCGTGGGCGGATCGGGGGGGATGTCCCGGACCGCAGCAGGAGGTGGGTCCGGAACGGAAGCCGGGGCGAGTACCGGAGACGGGGGAGCCGCCGGCGGGGCCTCCGTGCGCTCGGCGGGGATCTCGAGGTCGCGCAGGTACTCGGCCAGGGCGCGCGTCTCGGGATCGGGCTTGACGCCTTCCTCGGCCGCCAGCTTCTTCCTGAACGCCTCGTAGTGCCACAGGGCCCGGTTCCGCTCGCCGAGGGCGGCCAGGGCGCGCATCAGCCGCCGGTGCCCCTGCTCCCACAACGGGTCGATCTGCACCTCCCGCTCCGCCAGCCGCAGGGCGCGGCTCCAGTCGCGGGCGGCCTCCGCCTCCTGGCCGGCACACTCCAGCAGCAGCAGCGCCGCGTTGCCCAGCTGCGCGCGCCGCCAGTCCGCCCACGTCTCGAACTCCTCCACGCCCAGGCCGGGATCGAACCCTTCCAGAAAGGGCCCGGCGTACAGCGAGAACGCGTCGTCCACCTCGCGCGGCTCCAACTCGCCGCGCAGCAGCGTGGTCGCGTCGCACGCCAGCTCTCCGCACCAGCGCACCACCCCCTTGCCTGGAGCCAGCGTTCCCGGCGGCAGCGCACGCCTCAGCCGTCTCACCGCCTGCGTGAGCGAGTGGCGGGCGTCCTGCTCCTCGCTTTCTCCCCACAGCAGCGAAGCCAGGCGCGCGCGGGCATGCACGGGAGCGTTTTCCACGCACAGGTACACCAGGAGCGCGAGATCCTTCTTTCGCAGCTCCTCCACTTCGGTGCCGTCGGCGCGGAGCAGGGCGGGGTGCCCGAGAGTCTTGAGGTACACGAGCGAATAAGCGTATCGGGAACCGGGCGGATTGCCCTCGGAAATTTTCCTTTTCGGTGCGGTATGGCGCGTTTGCGTCGGCGCCCCGCCGGGCTCCATCTGGCCGGCGGGGTTTGGTGTCTCGCGGCTGTGCGGCGGGCGTGCGGCTGCTGGGCGAACCGCCGGGCACGCGTGCGAATGCCGTGCGAATTGCCCCGCGGCTGCGTGCGAATGCTGTGCGGAGGGGGACGTACCCTGCGGCTCGTGACCGTCCGCGCATCCTGCCGGGCGGCGCATCAACCCCCCGCAGGGAGCCCGTCATGCCGCGTTACACCCTCTTCGCCGCCGCCCTTCTCGCCGTCGCCGCGTGTGGCTCCGCCCCCACGGAACCCGCTGCGTCCGCCGTTCCCGCGGCCGCCGCCTTCGACGGAGGCTCCCCGCCTCCGGCAGACACCACCGGCCGCGGCGGCGGCACCATCGGCTCCGGCACGATGGGGGATCCTCCCCCGCCTCCGGGCGACACCACCGGCCGCGGTGGAGGCACCATCGGGTCCGGCACCTGACCTGTGCAAACCCTTCCGTTCAGGGGGCGGCCGCCGCAAGGTGGCCGCCTTTGTTTTTCATACGGTCTTTTACTGTCCGATTACGTTAGGTGCAATCAGCCGCAATCTCTGTACCCGGTCGCGCGGGTCCTCGCCGACACCCGCGTCCTCGCGAGGACCACGATCCGTTCTCACGGTGGCCTGTTGGGAACGATTGCCTGCCGTTCTTAGACGGTCTCGCCGGGACGGATTCCGGCGAGACCGGGGGGCGTGCGGGCGGAGTCTGCCGGGACCGTGCCGCGGGTCAGCGGGCCTCCGCCTCGCGGGCGGCCTGGCGCTCGGGGTCGCGGCGAACGGGGGCGGCCTC
>DASTNU010000409.1:0-2065 GCA_035720605.1 Longimicrobium sp.
CGGTGGTGGTGGGGTGAAGGGGTGAAAGGGTGATGGAGTGAAGGAGTGAAGGGGTGAAGGGGTGAAGGGGTGAAGGGGTGAAGGGTGAAGGAGGGTGACGAGGTGAAGGGCGGGCTCCGCGCCCGGCGGTTGAATTGAAACCGCTGCTGGCAAGTCACGAAGTCCGCCTGCGCGGACTCGGCGGCCAGACCGGGTGCGGCGTCGCACGCAGCCGCGCGTCCGCAACCAGGGATTACTGCTCTATCCAATGATGCTCCGCACCACCCTTCGTCCCCTCTTCGCGGTCGCGATTCTCATCGTGGCCGCCACGCCCGGCCGTGCGCAGTCCGCGTCCGCCGACTGGCGCACGGACGTGCCGTGCACGGCGGGGCGGAATGCCGCGCTGGTGGTGGCGGATTCGCCGCGGGCGGCGGCGGGGCCGGGGTGCGTGCAGGCGTACTGCACCACCACCGCCGATGGCCGGCGCGTCTGCGCGTGCAGGGGCGACACGACGACGACCATGCGCGTGGAGGCGGAGGGGCGGCTCGTGCGCGAGTGGCCCGCGAGCTTCACCTTCGTGGGCGAGGAGCTGTTCACCGCCACGCACGGCGACCTGGACGGCGACGGGCGCGCGGAGCTGATCGTCGGGCAGTTCGTCACGGCGAGCAACGGCATCGGCATCGAGTACTTCGACCTTACGATCTTCGATGGGCGCGATCCCGCCCGCGCGCCGGTGCGTCTGCGGGTGGAGGATTACGATCCGCGCGGCGCGTTCGTGCGGCCGCGGCGAGGCGGCGCCTGCCGGCTGATCGCCACCCACTGGGAGTGGCTGCGCGACCAGCGCCGCGGCCCCGGGCTCTACTTCACGGGCCAGTGGATGGAGTACCGCGACGGCCGCCTGCTGCACGACGCCTCGCGCCCCGTCGTCGTCCGCAGGCTGCTGCACAGCTTTCGCCACCACGACCCGATTCCCGGCAAGCCGTTCGCGCACCTGCGGGACCCGCGCGCCCGGGCATGGACCCGCTTTCCCGCCGACCTGCCGCCGCTCGACGGTTCCCGGATCGAGGGCTCCATCCTGCGCGTGAAGGCGGACACGGTGGATTTCGCGGCCACGCCGCACCGCATCCTGGTGCTCTCCGGCTTCGGCGAGCCGACGTACGACGAGGGCGGCGCGACGACCACGTGGTGGCTGGTGGACGGTGCCACCGGGCGGCCGTATCCGGCGGGGTACGCGCCAGCGGATCCCCGCTGGCTGCAGGGGACGCCGGCCTACCTCAGCAGCTACCAGGACGAGGGCCGGCGGGTGAACCTGCTCGTCGTCCGCGAGAACCCTTCCACGACGAGCGGCTCCCGATGACGCAGACGGCCACGCAGCAGCAGGCCAAGGGCAGCACCCTGCGCTCCACCCTCGCCTTCGTCCGCGCGACGGCGGGAGAAGACGCGGTGGAGCGCGTGCTGGCGCGGGTGCCGGCGGACGACCGCGCGCGCGTCCAGGCGGCCTCGCAGACGGAGGAGGTGCCGCTGGAGCTGCTGCTCGCGCTCTGGCACGGGGTGCAGGAGGAGATCGGCGCGGAGCACCCGGACTGGCCGGAGCGGTCGGGCGCGTTCTCCATCGGCAACGCGGGGGTGGAGCACTACCGCGGCATCCTGCTCAAGAAGTCGCCCGCGGAGTTCCTGCTGCAGCGCGTGTCTCTCTTTCGGCTGTTCTACCAGCCGGGGAACATGGAGGTGGTCGAGGAGGAGCCGGGGCGCGCCGTGCTGCGGCTGGTGGGGTTCGATCCCACCGAGCGCACCTTCTGCCGCCGCCAGACGGGCGGGCTGCTGCGCTCCATCGAGCTGGCCGGCGGCGCCGCCCCCGCCGTGCGCCATGTGCGGTGCTCGCTCGAGGGCGACGCCTTCTGCGAGTGGGAGCTGCGCTGGCAGCTCCCGGCGGAGGCGCACACCCCCGGCCCTCACCCGGCCGGCTGAGCCTCGCGCGGCTCGCCAGGCCCGCCCCATCCAGGCGGGAATGATGGCGATTGTGATTCTGATCGGGATACGGTGCCGTCCGCGCCGCCCCGCAGCACGACGATCGGTCGTAGTTCGT
>DASTNU010000410.1:0-3981 GCA_035720605.1 Longimicrobium sp.
TGCCGGTCGTGGTTGCCCAGCACCCAGTTGGGCCAGGCGCCCGGCGGCAGCAGCTCCTCGTAGCGGCGGATGGCGGCATCGATGGTCCGCGCCTGCCAGGGGAGCTTGATGAGCTGGAAGTTGTAGGGAAAGTGGACGCCACCGCCCTCCTCCCCGTAGTACGCCATCAGGCGCTCCACCTCGTTGTAGATCTCGCCGATGAGCACGCGGTCCCCGTACGACTCCACCAGCGCGCGCATCCGCGCGATCAGCGCATGCACCTCCGGACGATCGGTGGAGTACTCGCGCAGCAGCGCGTCGTAGGGATCGTCCACCCCCTCGCGGTAGTCCGGGTTCGGCGGGTTGTCGCGAAAGTGGGCGTCCTTGATCACCACCTGCACCGCGTCCACCCGCACGCCGTCCGCGCCGCGCTGCAGCCAGAAGCGCAGCACGTCCAGCATCTCCACCTCCACCGCCGTGCTGTGCCAGTTGAGGTCCGGCTGCTCGCGCAGAAAGGTGTGCAGGTAGTACTGCCCCGTCGCCTCGTCCCACTCCCACGCGCTCCCGCCGAACGCGCTGAGCCAGTTGTTGGGCGGGCCGCCGCCGGGCGCGGGGTCGCGCCAGACGTACCAGTCGCGCTTGAGGTTGTGGCGGGCGGCGCGCGACTGGGTGAACCAGGGGTGGCGGTCGGAGGTGTGGTTGGGGATGTAGTCGACGATGACGCGCATGCCGCGCGCGTGCGCCTGAGCCACGATGCGGTCGAAGTCCACCAGGCTGCCGTAGGCGCGGTCCACCGCGCAGTGGTCGGTGACGTCGTAGCCGAAATCCGCCATCGGAGAGGGGTAGAACGGGCTGATCCACACGGCGTCCACCCCTAGCCACTGCAGGTAGTCCAGCCGCTGGACGATGCCGCGCAGGTCGCCGATGCCGTCGCCGTCGCTGTCCTGGAAGGAGCGTGGATAGACCTGGTAGATGACGCCCCGCTGCCACCACGCCGCCGCCGCATCCCCCCCGCCCCCCTCCATCAGCTGCGTCATCCGCTCGCTCCCTTCACCGGCTCTCCACGTCGATGCGCGGCGCGCCGGGGACGAAGTGCAGCCGCACGCGCACCCGCTGCCCGGCCGCGGCGGGCGGGGAGAAGCGCAGCCGGTCGCCGACTGCGTACGCGGCGGAGCGAAAGTGGTCGGGGGTGGAGGAGACGACGATGGAGCGCTCCACGCTGCCGTCCGCCGCCAGCGTGAGCACCATCACCACCTCGCCGGTGACGCCCGCGTCGCGCAGCAGCGGGGGAAACTCGCGGAGGATCAGTTGCCGCGCCCTGTCCTCTTGCAGCAGCCGCACCGTCCCCGCCGCGGACGAATCGGCGGAGACGGGACCGGATTCCGCGCCGCCGGCCGCCGCCGGCGCGCACCCCGGGGCGGCGAGCAGCGCGGCGAAAAGCAGCGAGGAGCGAAGGATCCGCATCACCCGCGTCACGGCTCCACGATCTCCACCTCGCTGCGGCGGGAGAAGCGCATCCGCACCCGCACCGTCGTACCCGTCGCGGCCGGCGGGCTGAAGCGGATGGACCGCACGATGCGCTGGGCCGGCGCGCGGAAGGTCTCGTTGGTCGCCTCGACGTCGGTGGCGGACTGAACGGTGCCGTCCGAGTTCAGCACCACGTCAAGCAGCACGTCGCCGGTGACCCCGGCGTCGTAGATCTGCCGCGGCACCGCGCCGGCCATCAGGCGCGTGACGGAGGCCTCGTTGGTGATGCGCACCGGCCCGGCGGGCGCGGGCTGCGACGGGGCAGGCTGCGCGGGTGCCGGCTGCGCCGGCTGGCCGGCGGGCGGGGGCGGCGGCGGAAGCACCACGGGTGCGGGCGCGGCCGCCGGGCAGGTGCACGGCTGGCAGCCGCCCGCGGCGGCAAGGAGCACCAGCGAGGCGATCGCGATGGGCGTGGTCTTCATGGTCTTCGTGTCCGGGGTGGCGGGGCCGGGACCCCCTCGGGGCCGTGCCGACAAGGGAGCGGCGGCGGAAGCCTACGTCAACGCCTCTGCCCTCCGCGGTATGACGCGCTCGCCGATGGCGACGCGGGCCATCGTTCAGCGCGTGCTGGTCTTGCCGGTGATCGCCAGCACCTCGCCGGAGACGTAGCGCGCCTCGGCGGAGGCGAGGTAGACGTACGCCGCCGCGATCTCCACCGGCTGCGCGGCGCGCTTCCACATGGTGTCGGTGCCGAACTTCTTCACGTGCCCGGGTTCCAGCGTGGCGGGGATCAGCGGCGTCCACACCGGGCCCGGCGCCACGCAGTTCACGCGGATCCCCTTCTCGGCGACGCTCTGCGCGAGCGATTGCGTGAAGGTGTGGATGGCGCCCTTGGTGGACGCGTAGTCGATCAGCCCGTCGTTCCCCTCCAGCGCCGTGACGGAGCCGGTATTCAGGATCACGCCGCCCGCCTTGAGGTGCCTGAGCGCCGCCTGGGCCATGAAGACGTAGCCGTAGATGTTGGTGCGGAACGTCCGGTCCAGCTGCTCCTCGGTGATGTCCTCCAGCGACGCCTGCTCCTTCTGGTACGCCGCGTTGTTGACCAGGATGTCCAGCCGCCCGAGCTCCTTCGCCACGTGGTCCACGAAGGCGAAGCACGCCTTCCGCTCGCGCACGTCGAAGCGGCGGACGATGCACGTTCGCCCCGCCGCCTCCACCTGCCGCCGCGTCTCGTCGGCGTCCACCTTCTCCGTCTGCGACAGGTAGCCGATGGCCACGTCCGCGCCCTCCTTGGCGAAGCAGATGGCCACCGCCCGCCCGATGCCGCTGTCCCCGCCGGTGATGGCGGCGGCGAGCCCCTTCAGCCTGCCGCACCCCTCGTAGCTGGTTTCGCCGTGGTCCGCGGCGGGCTTCAGCTCTTCGTCGGTGCCGGGGTACGGCTGGGCGGTCTGCTTGCCGGACGGATCGGGGCCGGCCATCGGGTTGCGGTCCAGCATGGGGACGATCCCTGCGCTCGCGGGTGACGGATGCGGATTTTCGGCGCGCGCCGGGGTGCAGGGATCGTACCGGGGGGGCGGGTGGGATGCACGAATGTTGTCCGATGCCCCGCGGTCCGGCGATCCGGGACCGTGGATCCGCGACGCGATCGCGCGGCCATGGCGGTCGGTTCACGCCGCGACGGGTTCCGCCTCCTCCGAAGGTCCGCGGGATGAATCCCGCGGCTATGACGGCCAGAAGCCCCGTCTCGGCTCGCGGAGCTCGCCGAACGGGGCTTCAACATCATGGGGGGGTGGAGCCCCGTTTTGCGAGGAACGAGCAAAGACGGGGCTTCTGGCACTTCTAGCCACGGGTTTCAACCCGTGGCGGCCGTCAACACGTGGTGACCGGCCGTCACGCCGCGACGGGTTCCGCCTCCTCCGAAGGTCCGCGGGTTGCATCCCGCGGCTATGACGGCCAGAAGCCCCGTCTCGGCTCGCGGAGCTCGCCGAACGGGGCTTCAACATCATGGGGGGGTGGAGCCCCGTTTTGCGAGGAACGAGCAAAGACGGGGCGTCTGGCGCTTCTAGCCACGGGTTTCGACCCGTGGCGGCCGTCAACACGTGGTGGCGGCCGTCACGCCGCGACGGGTTCCGTCTCCTCCGAAGGCTCCGGACGGCGCGACGGGGTGGCGGTGCGGAGCGGGGCGCGCCACTGGCGAAAGCGCCGCCAGGTGAGCGCCAGCCCCGTCCACACCAGGAACGCGGCGCCCAGCGAGACCAGCCCCGCCAGCGTCTGCCCCGGGATCCCCAGCACCTCGCCCGTGTGCGCAAAGCGCAGGATGCCGCGCAGCCGCCGGCCCGGCGACTGCTCCGAGAAGGGCTCCCACTTCGCCACCGCGCCCGTGCCGGGGTCCAGCGCCAGCTGCGCGCGCTTGTGCGGCTGCCCGCCGTCCCCCCGGTCGATGACGAACGCAACGGGCTCGCCCGCCTCCTTCGGCAGCGTCAGCGTGATGCTGCGCCAGCCGGGCACCTGCCGCTCCGCCCGTGCCGCCAGCGC
>DASTNU010000411.1:0-2229 GCA_035720605.1 Longimicrobium sp.
GCAGAGGCCGCGGAGGGTTCAGAGGCAGGTCTGGTCGTGTCTCATGCCGCGCAGGAAGAGACCGCAGTATTGAAGGAGGGGGGTTTGGGGTGGGGCACCCCAACCACCTTTGCCGTTCCCACACGGAATGGGACGAAGGTCGACTTCGACGGGAACCCTCCGTGGCCTCCGCGCCTCTGCGATGAACAGCCGCACGATGCCCGCCGGGCGCGTACCAGTCACGCTGAGCGAAGCGAGGCGGCCATGCTTTAGGGTATGCCCCCCTCGCTTCGCTCAGGGTGACAGAAGAATGACCGCGCGTTTGTAACGATTCCCGATTCGCCGCCCGCCTGCGAAGACCTGCACCGGAATCTGTTCGGGACCCGCTCGTCCCCCCGCAGCGCCGACTTGCCGCCTGGCACGGGAATACATGGGGGGGGCGACTGTCGCCTTTCGCTGCGCCGCCGGTTTTCTCACACTTGAGGGCCCGGGCGTCAGAGACGATCCTGTTGGCGTCTTCGACAGGAGAAGCCTTGCCGTTCCCGTTCGAATGTCGTCCGCCGGCACGTCTGGTTCTCGTGCTCGCGGTCGCGGCCTCCGCGTGCGCGCCCGGCGCCGGCGTCGGGTCGTCGCCGCTCCTGGCCCCGCGCCCGGCGCGCACCGTCAGTACACCCCGTGACTCGGTCCCGGCCGCGGCTGCGCCCCGTGCGGCCCCAGCCGCGCCCCGGCGAAAGCCCGCCCCGGCGTCCACGGGATCCGCGACGGCATTAGCCAAGGGCGCGATCAGAGCGCCGGGCAAGGCCACCGGCCCAGCCAAGGCCACCGCGCCGGCCAAGACCACTGCACCGGCCAAGGCCACTGCACCGGCCAAGGCCAAGACCACCGCGCCGGCCAAGACCAGGACCCCCCCGGCCAAGCAGCCCGCCCGGGCCCCACGCTCGCTGGCCGACAGCACCGCGCTCGAGTTCGCGGTCACCGCGCGCCTCGCCCACGAGCCGCTCACGCGGGCCATCGCCCGGCGCACCCGCAATCCCGAGCTCGCCGAGCGGGCGGCCTGGGCGGTGACGCGGGAGGCGGGACGGCTCCGCGTGAGCCCGAGCCTCCTAGCGGCCGTGCTCCTCGTGGAGAACCGCCAGCTCGACTCGGCCGCGGTGAGCAGCGCGGGCGCCATCGGCCTCATGCAGGTGATGCCGATGCACGCCGGCAGCTATGGCTGCGAGTCGGACGACCTGCGGAGCGTCAGCGGAAACATCTGCCACGGCGCGCGGATCCTGCATCTCTACATGGTGCGCAGCGGCTCGTTGACCGTCGCCCTGCGGCGCTACAACGGCTGCGTCCGCGGCACCAACACACCGCGATGCTACCGCTACCCGGTGCGGGTCCTGCAGACGGCCGCGCGGCTCCGGCGGGATCTCCTTGCGAGCGCCGGGCCGGCGGACCGGCACGTGCGCATGTAGCGGCTGCCCGCCGACTCTTCGGCTTCGACCGCGTCCGCCAACCGTAGCGCAATTCCCTACTCAGCAAAGTCAATCGAAACCATCTGGCCCCTGTCTCACTCGGCCACAGCGACGAGCCGGCGGTGGACCAGGGAGGCGTCGCGGCGGTGGCGCCGCCCGACAATCCTCCGATCGATGGATGCGGCGCAACCTCTCGCTGGATACCAGGACCGGCGGCCCGGCCCCAACTTGGTCCCCGATCACAGGAGGTCCACACCCGACACCGAAGGAGGAACTGCGTGAGGCTGAAGTCGACGTTGCTTGCCCTGACCCTCGCTGCCGGAACGGCCCGGCTGGCCGTCGCCCAGAGCGAGCCGGTCCAGCTCGCCGCCGGCACCGCCCAGGCGAAGCAGAAGATGGGGCTGATCGTGTACCCGGCAGGAGGCCAGACACCGGAGCAGCAGGCACTCGACGAGCAGGCGTGCTACGCGTGGGCGCAACAACAGGTCGGGCCCGTGGCCAGCCAACCGAATCTCGATTCGGCCTCGCAGGTCGGGAAGGCCAAGGCCGACTCCGCCACGAAGGGTGCCGCGATCAAGGGTGCGGCCGGCGGGGCGGCCGGTGGGGCGGTGGTCGGCACCATCGCCAGCGACGCGGGCAGGGGCGCCGGCATCGGCGCGGTGACCGGGGCGATGCGGGCGCGCCGGGCCAAGCGGGAGGCGGAGCAGCAGGCGGAGCAGCAGGCCCGGGCGCAGGCCCAGGCCCAGGGAACTCAGCAGTCGAGCAACATGAAAAGGGCGATGGTAGCCTGCCT
>DASTNU010000412.1:0-2373 GCA_035720605.1 Longimicrobium sp.
GGCGCCCGCGGAGCCCTCCACCGGGTGCGAGGGCCAGGTGCTGGCCATCGCGGACGCGCTGGCCGAGCCGGTGGACCTGATCGTGGGCGGCCACACGCACCGGCGGGTGATCACGGCGGAGGACTCCATCCCCATCGTGGAGGCGGCGTCGTACTCCACTGCGTACAGCGTCACCGACCTGGAGCGCCGCGGCGGGCGCACCGCCGTGGTGCGGCGCGAGGTGCGCACCCCGTACGCGGACGAGGTGGCGCCCGACACGCAGGTGGCGCGCGTGGTGGACGAGTGGGAGCGCGCGGTGCGGCCGGTCACCGAGCGCGTGGTGGCCACCCTGGCGCAGGCGATGGGGCGCGAGGGCGACGAGTACGCGCTGGGCAACCTGCTGGCGGACGCCATCCGCCAACAGACGGGCGCGGAGGCGACCATCGTCAACAACGGCTCCGTCCGCCGCGACCTTGCCGCGGGCCCGGTGAGCTGGGGCACGCTCTTCGAGCTGCAGCCCTTCGCCAACGCGCTGGTGACGGTGCGGGCGACGGGCGCCCAGCTGCGCGCCGCGCTGGAGAACGCGCTGGCCGGCGGCACCCCCGACGCGCACCTGTCGGGGATGACGGTGCGCTACGACCCTTCGGCGGCGGCGGGGTCGAGGGTGCGCGAGATCCGGCTGGACGACGGGCGGGTGGTGGACGACGGCGACGTGGTGACGCTGGGGCTGTCGGAGTTCGTCGCCACCGGCGGCGACCGCTACACCTCGCTCGCCGACGCGCCGATGACGCGCACGGCGCTGGTGGACCTGGACGCGGTGATCGCGTACCTGCAGTCGCTGCCGCAGCCCGTGCAGGCGCCGGAGGTGGGGCGGTGGAGGCCGGAGAGGGAATAGGGACTAGGGAATAGGGAATAGGGAATAGGGAATAGGGAATAGGGAATAGGGGACGGGATGCCGCCGTTCGGCAGGATGGATTGTCATTCCGAAGGAGGCGCCACACGTCACCCGCCGCCGGCACGTCGCCTGGCGCCGGCTGAGGAATCTACCCCGCCCCTGCTGGTGGCGGGCGGTGGATCGGCGAGCCTGCCCTCGCGCCCCGCCTACATCGACAGCACGCTCAGCAGCACGGTGGACGCCACGCCGAAGAACAGGAGGACGGAGTACGCCACCCCCAGGGCGGCGTACTTCACGAAGGTGCGGATGAGCCCCTGCGCATAGACGCGCTTGAGCGCCAGGAAGAGGTAGACCAGGAACCACACCATCAGCGCCGCATCCAGCAGGTCCCACGGCGACAGCAGGACCACCGCGCCGGTGAGGAACGCGAACGAGTGCACGTGCAGCGCAAAGACGAAGTGCTCCACGTAGAACCGTTTTCGCCGCACGTACAGCAGCTTCAGGATCAGCGCGGAAAAGGGCATCATCACGAACACGCCGATGGGCGCGTTCTCCTCGATCGTCTCCACCAGCAGCCGCAGCGCCTCGCGTTGCGGCAGGGCGTTCAGCCGGGCCTCGGTGCGCTTCATCCGCCTCGCCAGCGGCCTCAGCAGCGGCCCCACCTCCTCCGGCTCGGGACCGATGTTGACGCTGCCGCCGCGCCGCACCCTGCCCCGCTCGCGGATGGCGCGGGCGTACGCCGTGGTGTCTTCGCCGCGGCTGCGCGCGTGCGCCAGCAGCACGGAGTCGCCCAGGGCCGCCGCGCGCAGGGAGTCCAGGCGCTCCTCCGAGTCTTCCTCCATCGCGATCTCGCCCGGATTGGCGACCAGGGGAAGGACCAGGAAGAAGGCCAGCGAGCTCACCAGGTACAGCCGGAAGGGCGGGATGTAGCGGACGATGCGTCCCTGCACGTACTCGCGCGTCAGGCGCCCCGGGCGAAAGAAGAGCGCGCCCAGCGTGCGCGGCAGGGTGGAGTTCAGCGAGAGCTGGTCGTCCAGCGCCTCGCGCGCCATGCGGCGCAGGGAGACGCGCACGTCCACCTTGCGCTGCCCGCAGGTGGGGCAGTACGGCCCCACGGCGGGATCGCCGCAGTTGAGGCACGGCCGGTCCGGCGTGAACCGCGACTCCCGCTTCCGCTGCCACCAGCGCGGCCGGCTGATCGGCTCCGGCGGCTCGCCGCGGTCCGGCGGCGCGGGCGTGTCCGGCGCGTCGGGCGCTGCGGCTGCGTCGGGGGGGAGCGGGCCGTCGTGGGACATGCGGACCGGGAAGGAGGACGACAGGGATGGGGATGTCGAGCGCCGCCAGGGTGGCCACGCCCGCAGCCTCGGCGGTTCGATGCCGATTGCGATTCCGATCAGGCAACGCGCCGCCCCCTGGCGCAGTCGAAGCCCCGCGCAGTTCGCGGGCTTTCCACAGGTCCAGCCGCGGCTTCGGGCGCCCGCGCGAAGGGCCAGGGGTCA
>DASTNU010000413.1:0-5388 GCA_035720605.1 Longimicrobium sp.
GTGGATGGTCTGGTGCGGAGGGAGAGAATGGCGTTCTCACTGCATCCGCGGGGCACTTTCGCCACCGGCCTGCGCTGCTCGTTCCTCGCGGTGAGCAACAACCTCCCTCCAGGGGTTTTGGGGGAGGTGGGCGAGTAATGCGAGCCCGGTGGGGGCGCTGGAGCACGGCACGACGTCCGCCTCGGCGCCCTCACCTTGTCACCTCGTCACCTCGTCACCCGTACACCCGCCCGCTCAGGCCGCCAGAGGCTCGGTCGGCCTGCCTTCCGCGGCGCGCGCGCTGGCGATGCGGGCGCGCACCTCGTCGGAAAGGACGGGAAGGCCCGGGGCCGCACCGGGTGCGTGGACCAGGTAGCGGCGCCGCGCGGGATCCTTCCAGAGCGCACCGGGCGCATGAGCCGAGAACACGCTCACCTTCCACCCGTGGGAGAGCGCCCAGAGCATCAGCTCGTAGTCTGACATCGCGTTGCGATTCGGTGGAACGGTTGATACGGGGCCTTCATCGTGCGGACGCCGTCCACCTCCGCGCAAGCAGGATATGTAACAGTGTGTGTCACAGATCGATCCCGCTCCCGCTCACCGCGTGCCGTCAACGTCGGTTCCCCGCTCCCGACGCCGTGCATGGGTCGCGGGGAACAAAAGTGCTAAGTATATGATTCCATGCAACTTGACTGTAAACATATGTATGGTGATCTTGGAAGGGGCGGCGCCCGGATGGCCCGGCGTTCCGCCCCGATCTCCGATCAAGGGAAGGATGCAGCATGAGGAAGACTTGCTCGATTCTGGCCACCCTCTCCGTCGCTTCCGTGCTGGCCGCCTGCGCCGACCAGGTCACGGCGCCGGCCGCTCCCCCGGAGACCGCTCCGTCGCGTGTGCTGGCCGCGGCGCCGGGAGCGCAGGTCGTCCCGGGCCGCTACGTGGTGGTCTTCAGGGACGAGGTGGCCGATGCGCCGGGGCTGGCGAGCCGGCTGGCCGCCGCGCACGGCGGAACGGTGCATTATACCTACCGCCACGCCATCAAGGGGTTCGCCGCCACCCTGTCGCCGCGGGCGGTGGAGGCGCTGGGCCGCAACCCGAACGTGGCGTACGTCCAGCCCGACCAGCTGTTCCGCGCGGCCGGGGTCCAGTACAACGCGCCGTGGGGGCTGGACCGGGTCGACCAGCGCTACCTGCCGCTCAGCACCTTCTTCACGTACGCCAGCACCGGGTCCGGGGTGCGGATCTACGTGATCGACACGGGGATCCGGATGTCGCACCCGGACTTCGAGGGGCGGGCCTCGCCGGGCTATGACGCCTTCGGTGGGCAGGGTGTCAGCCAGCCGGGTGACGACTGCAGCGGCCATGGAACGCACGTGGCCGGGATCGCCGGCTCCGAGACCTACGGCGTCGCCAAGGACGTCAGCCTGGTATCCGTGCGGTCGATGTGGTGCGACGGGAACGCGTATATGCTGACCGGCAGCACCAGCACCCTCACCGCGGGCGTGGAGTGGGTGACCGCCCACCACGTGCCGCCCGCCGTTGCGAACATGTCGGTGGGCGGCTTTCCGGACGCCGTGCTCGAGAATGCGATCCGCAACTCGATCGCCTCGGGAGTCACGTACGTGATCGGGGCCGGCAATGGCGGCGTGGATGCGTGCGGCGTCTCGCCCGCCAACGTCGCGGAAGCGCTCACGGTAGGCGCCACCATGATCGATGACCAGCGCGCCACGAACCGCTACTGGGGGAGCTCCAACTACGGCTCCTGCGTGGACGTGTTCGCGCCGGGTGACGAGATCACCTCGCTGTCGATGAACGGGGGTACCCTCACCGCCGGCGGAACCTCGATGGCCACCCCGTTCGCCGCCGGCCTGGCGGCGCGCTACCTGGGGCTGTACCCGGACGCCCTCCCGGCGGAGGTGCATGCCTTCGTGGTCGAGAACGCCACCCTCGGCGCCGTGATCGACCCGCAGACGGCCTCGCCCCGCCTGCTCTACACGGTGATCGGCGGCCGCCGCCGCGCCTGCTGCACACCCTGATCGGGACAGGGCGGCCCGTCGGGGATGGTCCCGGCGGGCTGTTCGCTCTGCGCCTCCGCCCGCCGGTTCCTTACCGGCACCATCCGCTCCGCCGACGAGCTCGCCGACGACGACTGGCGCAAGGTTCCATCGCGGGGCCGTGCTCCATCACGGAGCCGAACCGCTTCACCGCTCAGTCGGCTCGTCAGACGCGGAAGCGGGCTACCGGGGCCCTCCAACCGCTGACCACGTCCGGGGCGCGACGAGCCGCATGGAAAGCCCGTCGTCGAACGCGTCCGCTCCGGTTTGACGACGAACGAAAGCCTCACACGGACTCGGCGAAGCCGGCGGAGGAAAGCCCACTCCGTCGACTCCTCCGGCTCCGTGTGAGGTTAAACTCTTTTTCGACATCGTCTTCTCGCGTTCGCGCTCCCGCAATTCCGCGCTTTCCCGTCTTCCCGATCCCGTGGTAGATAGTTTGCATAAGGCTGCGGCTTCCGCCTTTCCACCGCTCCCTGCATGACCGTTCGACTGATGCTCTACGTCGCGGGCGACACGCCCCGCAGCCGGTCCGCCCGGGCCACCGTCGCCTGGATGGCGGACGGGGGCGTGGACGAGCGCGTGGAGGCGCAGGTGGTGGACGTGGCCGAAGACCCGGAGCGCGCCGAGACCGACCGCGTGCTCCTGACCCCCACCCTGCTGCGCCTGGCCCCCGGGCCGGCGCGGCGCGTGGTGGGCGACCTGGGGGACCGGGCCCGCGTCGCCGAGGCGCTGGGCCTTTCCGCCGTGCAGCACTCCCGCAACCACGACGCACGATGAGCGAGACGACGAACGGCGCGTTCCCCAGGCTCCCCACGGGGATCGAGGGCTTCGACGTGATCGCCGAGGGCGGGCTGCCGCGGGGGCGCACCACGCTGGTGGGCGGCACGGCGGGGAGCGGCAAGACCATCTTCGCCGCGCAGTTCCTGGCCTCGGGCATTCCCGACGGCGAGCGCGGCGTGTTCATCACCTTCGAGGAAAGCCCCCGCGAGCTTTCGCGCAACCTGGCCAGCCTGGGATGGGACGTCCCCGCCTGGGAGCGCGGCGGGGCGTGGACGTACGTGGACGGCTCGCCGGACGAGGAGGCCACCGACGTGGTGGGCGACTTCGACCTGGGGGCGCTGCTGGCGCGCATCACCCGCGCGGTGCAGAAGTCGGGCGCCACCCGCGTCTCCATCGACTCCGTGAACGCCCTCTTCTCCCGCCTGCCGCACCCGGAAAAGCTGCGCGGCGAGCTGTACCGCGTCTCCCGCGCGCTGCGCGAGCTGGGGGCGACCACGATCGTCACCGCGGAGCGGCTGGACGACTACGGCGAGGTGAGCCGCTTCGGCATCGAGGAGTTCGTCGCCGACAACGTGGTGCTGCTGCGCAACACCCTGCAGGACGAGCGGCGCCGGCGCACCGTCGAGATCCTGAAGTTCCGCGGCGCGGAGCACCAGCGCGGCGAGTTTCCCTTCACCATCGCCAGCGAGAAGGGGGTCGTGGTCCTGCCGCTCTCGGCGATGAAGCTCACCCAGCGCTCGTCCACCGCCCGCATCTCCTCCGGCATCCCCGAGCTGGACCGGATGACGGGGGGCGGCTACTTCCGCGACAGCATCATCCTCCTTTCCGGCGCCACGGGGACGGGCAAGACGCTCACGGTGACGCACTTCGTCGCGGGCGGGGTGGCGGCGGGGGACCGGTGCCTGCTCTTCGCCTTCGAGGAGAGCCGCGAGCAGCTCGTCCGCAACGCCAGGAGCTGGGGGCACGACTTCGAGGCGATGGAGCGCAGCGGGCTGCTGCGCATCATCCCCGTCTACCCCCACGCCATGCCGCTGGAAGACCACCTGCTGCGCATGCGCTGGGCGATCGAGGAGTACGGGCCGCAGCGGGTGGCGGTGGACAGCCTGTCCGCGCTGGAGCGGGTGACCTCGCTGCGCTCCTTCCGCGAGTTCATGCTGGGCCTCACCTCGCTCCTCAAGCACGGCGAGATCGCGGGGATGGTGACCTCCACCGCGCCCAGCATCCTGGGCGGGCACTCCATCACCGAGAAGCACATCTCCACGCTGACGGACACCATCCTGCTGCTGCGCTACGTGGAAAGCTACGGCGAGCTCAAGCGCGGGCTGCTGGTGCTCAAGATGCGCGGCTCGCCGCACGAGGCCACCATCCGCGAGTTCACCATCGACGCCCGGGGGATGCGGATGGGCGAGCCCTTCCGCGCCACCAGCGGGATCCTCTCCGGCAACATCACCCACGGCCGCGCCGAGGACGAGGAGGAGGAGCCGGGCGAGGGGGCGGGAGGCGACGCGGAAGTGGCGGAATGAGCGAGGCCGCTCACGCCGCCGACCTGCGCACGCTGGTCGAGTTCAACGCCGACGGGCTGCTGATCGTCGACGGGGAGGGGCGGGTGCGCTTCGGCAACCCGGCGGCGGCGCGGCTCTTCGGGCGGCCGGTGGAGGAGCTGATCGGCACCGACCTGGGGCTGCCGCTGCTGGACGGAGAGGCGGCGGAGATCGACCTGGTGCCCCGCGGCGGCCCGCCGGCCGCGGTGGAGCTGCGGGCCCGGCCGGTGCAGTGGGACGGCACCGGCGCCTACGTGGTCACCCTGCGCGACGTGACGGAGCGGCGGCGCGCGGAGCGGCTGGAGCGCGACCGCATCCGCTCCGACGCCGCCCGGCAGGAGGCGGAGCGCGCCACCCGCCGCGCGGAGTTCCTGGCCCTCGCGGGCGCCGTCCTCAACGCCACGCTGGACTTGCAGACGGTGCTGGACCAGCTGGCCGGGCTGGCCGTCCCCCTGCTGGCGGACTTCGCCGTGGTGCACTGGCGCGGCGGGGCGGGCGAGCCGGCGCACACCGCCGCGGCGCACCGGGAAGACGCGGGGCAGCGGGTGCTGGACGCCCTGCCGCCGCTGGACACCGGCGGCGACCGGGCCCTGGCGCGCGTCTTCCGCTCCGGGCGCGCGGAGTGGCATCCCCGCGCCGGCGCGCCGGACGGCGGGGACGCCGATCCCGCGGGCGGGCCGCTGGAGCCGCTTGCCCCCACCGCCTGGCTGGTCGTCCCGCTGACCGTACGGGGCCGCGTCCCCGGGGCGCTGGTCCTCTGCCGCACGGGGGAGGGCGCGGGGTACCCGGAGGCGGAGGTGGGGCTGGCGGAGGAGCTGGCGCGGCGGGCGGTGCTGGCGGCGGAGAACGCGCGCCTCTTTCGCGCGGCGCAGGCGGCCAGCCGCGCCAAGAGCCAGTTCCTGGCCACGGTGAGCCACGAGATCCGCACCCCCATCAACGCCGTCATCGGCTACGCCGAGCTGCTGGAGCTGGGGATCGCCGGCGCGCTGTCGGAGAAGCAGCACGAGTACGTGGGGCGCGTGCAGGGGAGC
>DASTNU010000414.1:0-7321 GCA_035720605.1 Longimicrobium sp.
ACGGCGGCCAACTCGTCGACATCCTGCGCAAGGCACAGGCGCCCGGTACGTCGACCACGCCACAGGTGCAGTCGCTGGCCGTGTTACCCTTCGCCAACATGAGCGCGGACGCCGACAACGAGTACTTCAGCGACGGCATCACTGAGGAGATCATCAACGCGTTGGTGCAGTTGCCGGACCTCCGCGTCGCGGCACGCACGTCCGTTTTTGCGTTCAAGGGGAAGCACGAAGACCTGCGGGTCGTTGCGGAGAAGCTGAACGTGCGGACGGTCCTTGAAGGCAGCGTGCGCAAGTCCGGCGATCGCTTGCGCATCACCGCGCAGCTCATCAACGCGCAGACCGGCTACCACCTCTGGAGCCAGACCTACGACCGGCGCCTGGGCGACATCTTCGCGGTGCAGGACGAGATCGCGCACGCCATCGTGGCCGCGCTGCAGGTGGAGATGGGGGGGAGCGGCGGCGCGCTCGCGCGGGCGGAGACGGGCGACTCCGAGGCGCACGCGCTGGTGCTGCGGGGCGCGCACGAGATCCGCCTGGCCACGCGGGAAAGCCTGGAGCGCGCGGCCAGCTTCTACGAGGAAGCCATCCGCCGCGACCCCCGGTACGCCCGCGCCTACGCCGGGCTGGCGACCGCGTACATGTGGCAGGCGTACTTCGGCCACATCGCCCAGTCCGCCGGCTACACGCGCGCCCGCGCCACGGCGGAGCGGGCGCGGGCGCTGGACGCGGGGCTGGCGGAGGCGTACGTGGTGCTGGGCCGCATCGCCCAGTACAACGGCGACTTTCCGGGCGCCGAGGCGCACTACCAGCACGCGCTGCGCCTGAACCCGCGGGACCCGCGCGTCTACTCGCGGCGCTCGGAGCTGCTGCGGCGCCTGGAGCGCTGGGACGAGGCGATCGCGTCCGCCCGGCGCGCGACGGAGCTGGACCCGGTGTCGCCAGCGGCGTTCTCGGACCTGGCCACGGCGTACGCGGAGGCCGAGCGTTACCCGGAGGCGCTGGCGGCCAGCGAGGTGGCGCTGCAGTTCTCCCCCGACCATCCCGTGCTGCTGGGGAACCGCGCGCTCTGGCTCTCGGAGATGAGGCGCCACGACGAGGCGGTGCGCGCCATCGAATACGCCCGCTCCCGCGCCCCGGCGGAGGCCTTCTCAAAAGGGATGCTCGCCTACGTGTACGCCCGCGCGGGACGGCGCGCGCAGGCGGACTCGGCGGCGCGGGCGGCGGAGGCCAGCCCGGGGGCGTCGCCGTACGGGCTCGCCGGCATCTACATGATGCTCGGCGACCGCGACCGGGCGCTGGCGCTGCTGGAGCGGGCGGTGACGGAGGAGCCCGAGCTGGCCGCCGGCCTGCGCACGGACGAAGGCTTCGCCGCCCTGCACGACGATCCGCGGATGCGGGCGATCCTGCGGCGCCTTCCCCGCTGACGGTGGATCCGGGGAAAGAACGAGCCTCGCGCGGAGTCGACTCCGCGTGAGGCTCTTTCTACTTCGGGACCGGGGAGATCCTGGATGCTGCGATCTGCCTACGAGAGCACGCCCTGGTAGGAGCGCCAGTCCTCGAACACCTTGGCGGCGCCGCGCACCACGCAGGTGAGCGGCTGCTCGTCCAGGTGGATGGACAGCCCCGTCTCGCGCTCCAGCAGCTTGCCCAGGCCGCGCAGCTGGGCGCCGCCCCCGGTCATCACGATCCCCGCGTCGATGATGTCGGACGACAGCTCCGGGGGCGTGGTCTCCAGCGCCCGGCGCACCGCCGCCACGATGGCGTGCACGGGCTCCTGGATGCAGTCGCGGATCTCTTCGCTCCCCACGCGCACGGACTTGGGGATGCCGTTCACCAGGTCGCGGCCGGTGACGTCCATCTCGCGCTCCTCGCCCAGCGGGTACGCGGAGCCGATCTGGATCTTGACGCCCTCCGCCGTGGCCTCGCCGATGAGCAGGTTCCGGCTCTTGCGCACGTAGCCCATGATGGCCTCGTCCATCTCGTTCCCCGCCACGCGGATGGACGCGTCCGCGACGATGCCGGAGAGCGCGATCACGCCGATCTCGCTCGTCCCGCCGCCCACGTTCACCACCATCGACCCCCGGGGCGAGGTCACCGGCAGTCCCACGCCGATCGCCGCCGCCATGGGCTCGGAGATCAGGTGCACCGCCTTGGCGCCGGCACCGATGACCGCGGCGCGCACCGCCCGCTTCTCCATCTCCGTGATCCCCGACGGCACGCCGATGACCACCGTGGGCTTTACGCGAAAGAAGCCGCGGGGCAGCACGCGCTCCAGGAAGTGGCGCAGCATCAGGTCCGCCATGTCCACGTCGGCGATCACGCCGTCGCGCATGGGGCGCACGGCCACGATGCCCTCGGGCGTGCGGCCCAGCATGCGCTTGGCCTCCAGGCCGATGGCGCGCACGTGCCGGGTGTCGCGGTCAACCGCCACCACCGACGGCTCGTTGACCACCAGCCCGTGCCCGCGCACCTCGATGAGTGTGTTCGCCGTCCCCAGGTCGATCGCGATGTCCGCCACGCTGCTGCCGCTCCTTCGTGCTCGTCTTTCGTGTTGCGATGGTTACGCTTGAGGGGAATGTATCGCCTCGGGCGGCCGGGGCGAAACTGGAGGCACGTTCCCGGCCTCTGCCTGGACGAACTGCGAAGCCTCGAGCCGGCATCCCCCCGCACGCCGGGAGGGGCCCTCCCCCCGGCCCCTTCCCCCAACTTCGGGGGAGGAGGAGAATTCGATCGCGCTCCGGCAGTGTACGGCGCGACGAGCGCCTGCGCTAACACCAGACCATCCCAAGCGCCGAGAACCATCCCCAACCACCCCTCCCCCGAAGTTGGGGGAGGGGTCGCCCGCCGTCGCGAGGAACGAGCTAAAGGCCGGGCGGTGGAGAGGGCCTCCCGCGCGGCGGGCCATGGGGTAGAGCTCGCCCTGCCTCGGACCCGGCCCTCCCGGCACATCCACCCTGCGGCACCTGATCGGGAAAACCGTATCGCCGGAAGGCGCGCGTTTCGACAAGCATCCCCCGGCCCCCCTCCCCCCGCAAACTGCGCGAGGAGAGGGGGGACAGCGACAACGCCCGCGTTGCGATTACACCCCGTTTTCCGGTGCGCTGGACCGGGCCCGTCTTTCGATTTCCGGAACCATCCCCTTGTACGGCGGATGGATTGGACGCAGCATTGTCATCCACCCGCCGCCGCCATTCGCCTTCCGCGAAAGTCCATCCCGTCCATGGCTGACGACATCTACCAGCAGATCTGGGACGCCGACCAGCAGTACCGCGGCGTCCGCGCCCTTCGCGCCGGCCAGCCGGTCAGCGACGAGGCGCGCCGCCATGGCTACGTGGTGGTGGACGAGCGGACGGAGGAGTCGGGAAAGGACCACCGGGTGCTGGCGGAGGTGGTGATCCCGGCGGAGAAGGAGGACAGCTATCACCGGGTGGCGCGCCTCTTCAACAACAACACGCTGGACCAGACCAAGGACGAGCGCGACTTTCCCGACGAGGAGCAGGAGGTGCAGGAGTTCCTGGAGGCCGTCCACCGCTGCCCGCCCATGGAGGTGGCGCGGGACTACGCCTCGCGCCAGTCGGGGCGCGACATCACCCACAAGGAGTGGTGGTCCATCCTGCAGCGCACCTGGTTCGAGCAGTTCAACGACGGCGGCAACCGCGACCTGAGCGGGTTCGAGCACGTGATGGTGGGCGAGCAGAAGAAGGGCAAGGCCCAGGGCTACCACTTCTGGTACAAGTACCACCTGGACGAGCGCTTTCGCGCCCACGACCCCGAGGGCGGCGCCGAGCTGGACCTGCTGGACTTCCTCACCTGGAAGGGGCGGCACGGCGAGGACACGCCCGACGTGGTCACCTTCTCCTACGTGTGGCGCGCGTTCGACTACGAGGCCCGGCAGTTCCGCCGCCTCACCAAGCCCATCGGCGGGTTCTGGGTGGGCCCCAGCGCCGAGGGGCAGATGGCGATCGGCACCATCCGCTTCCTGGGCGAGGCGCAGGCGCCGCGCACCGCGGTCATCAACGGCCACCGCTACAACCTCCCCGTGTACCGCAGCCCCAACAAGCGCAACCTGCGCTCGTTCTTTCCCGAGTACGTGGGGCCGGCGGAGGCGGATCCCGGCCCGGGCGTCATCACCCGCGCCGGCGTGCGGGTGGTGGATCCGGACGGCGGCAACCGGCGCGGCGGCCGGTAGCAGACCGCTCCAGCGGTGGACAGCGGGGGCCAGCGCGGTGATATTCTACGCCCAACCGCGGTCCCCCGAACGCACTTCCCCCATCGGTCCGATGCGAATCCTGCCGCTTGCCGCCCTCGCCGCGCTCGCGCTCACCGCGCCCGCCGCCGCCCAGCAGACCCCCGACGACGGGCTGAGCGGCACGCGCGTGCGCGTCACCGCGCCCAACTTCCTCCCCGCGACGGTCACCGGCACGGTCGCCTCGTACACGCAGGCGGGGATCGTGGTGGTGGACGAGTTCTCCGGCGACTCCATCCTGCTGCCGCTGCGCTCGGTGTCGCGGCTGGACACCTATGCAGGCGGCAGCGCCGCCGGCAGCGCCTGGTACCGCGGGCGGGTGGGCGCCTTCATCGGCGCGGGGATGGGGCTGATCGCCGGGCCGCTGCTGGCGAAGACGGTAGACAAGGACATGGTCGAGGCGACGCTGCTGGGCGGCGCCATCGGCCTGGGCGCCGGCTTCACCGTCGGCGCGGTGTACGGCGCGGCCACGCCCCGCGAGCGGTGGAAGTGGGTCATCCAGCCCTGGGGCTACGACCCCAGCCTGCGCCCCTCGTCCACCGCGACGACGCCGCCGACGGCGCCGTGACCGCAGCTCGTGCGGATGCCGGCGCCCCCGCGAGCACCTTGCCCGCGGGGGCGTTTTCGCGTGCGGGACCGGATGGACACGGATCGGACCGCCGGCACCGCGGCGAAAACCTGTCACCCCCTGGACACGCCGGCACTATCTTCCGGCAGCCTTCGCCGCCAACGCGGCACCGGTCGAACCATCCCCGGCCACCGAGATGAGCAACCATACGGAAGGGCACCCGGAGCCTGCGCCGAAGCGCGAGCGGGAGCACCTCGCCACGCGCGAGCGGCGCATCGTGGAGGCGGTGCTGCACCGCCGCAGCGTGGCGCGCGACGTACACCGGGACTACCTGGAGCGGCGCACCTTCGGCGAGCGGATGGCGGACCGCATTGCCTCGTTCGGCGGGTCGTGGCCGTTCATCGGCCTGTTCGGCCTCTTCCTGGCCATCTGGATCACGCTCAACTCGATGCTGCGAAGGGAGGCGTTCGATCCCTATCCGTACATCCTGCTGAACCTGATGCTCTCCACGCTGGCCGCCCTGCAGGCGCCGGTGATCATGATGTCGCAGAACCGCCAGGCGGCGCGCGACCGCATGAACGCGGAGCACGACTACGAGGTGAACCTCAAGGCCGAGGTGGAGATCCGCGGCCTGCACGACAAGCTGGACGCGCTGCGCGAGGCGGACTGGGCGGAGCTGGTGCGCCTGCAGCAGGTGCAGATCCAGATGCTGGAGCGCCTGCTGGCGGATGCGGAACCGGGAGCGGCGCCGTGATCCCGTACCTGCTGGACCTGGTGGGCGTCGGGGTGTTCGCCGTGAGCGGGGCGCTGGCGGCGGGGCGCAAGAGCCTGGACCTGCTGGGCGTGGTGGTGATCGCCGTGGTGACGGCCGTGGGCGGGGGCACGCTGCGCGACCTGCTGCTGGACCGGCACCCCATCTTCTGGATCGCCGATCCGCTGTACGTGATCGTGATGGCCGGCGCGGCGCTGGCCACCGTGGCGTGGACGCGGCGCTTTCGGCCGCCGGTGAACACGCTGGTGATCGCGGACGCGCTGGGGCTGGCGCTGTTCAGCATCTCGGGCGCGCAGGTGGCGCAGCAGGCGGGGCTCTCCGCGCCCATCATCGTCATCATGGGGACGATGACCGGCACCGCGGGCGGCATCGTGCGCGACGTGCTGACCAACGAGATCCCGATGATCCTGCGCCCGGTGATGGAGCTCTACGCCACCGCGGCCATCGCCGGGATCACGCTGTACCTGGCGCTGGAGGCGGTGGGCGTGCCGCGCGGGCCGGCCGCGATCGCCGGCATGGTCGCCATCTCGGCGCTTCGCTTCGCCGCCATCCACACCAACCTCAAGCTCCCCGTCTTCAGCCTCCCGCCGGAGAAGGGAGAGGATGCAGTGGATGCCGGAACGGAGTGATCGGCGGGAGAGCGGTGCACCCGAGTTTGTTTGCGCACTCCATCGCCCGCATCAGGACCCGACTGAGGATCAAACCGACGGCCGGGTTCGCTCCGGTACGGGAGGCTCCTGGTCCGCTCGCGCTCCCACCTGTACCTCGGAGCCGTCTTCCAGCACGAGCATCACAGTCACGTCCTGCCGTTTGATCTTCAGGGTCCGCACATCCGCGATGCGCTGGCCGATCGCCGCCTCCAGCTTGGACACGACCGAGATGCTCCGGGACGAGAGTGCCTCTGCCAGCTTGAAGCGCAACAGGCTACGGGCCTGTTCGCTCAACGATGCCGCCTTGTACGCTGGCGAAAGCAGCCGCCGTTCGACCGTGCAAATCCGCGAGAGGTGGACGAAGTACTCGGTGTCCTCGTAGGCGGGCATGGGCGGCAGAGGGAAATACCCGATCTTCTGCCCTGCGCGGACGGAGTCCCACCGTGGTTGCGCGAGCTCCTGCTCCTGGAAGGGGAGGAGGGGAGATACGAGGATGTAGCGGTCCAGTTCGGGATTGCCGCCGGCGCGCTCCATTGCCTCCGGCTCGGGAACACCCTCACGCACGAGCGCGTCCACGTGCTCGTTGAACTCCTTGTCGATCTCGCAGTCGTGCGACAGCACCAGAACAGGCGCCCATCGCGTCGCCAGTGTGACTACCGGCGGCGCAAACGGGGCCGAGCTTCTCGCCCACGCCGGAATGAACGCCAGCGCACCAGGCTCTTCGGGGGCCGGGGGAACCAGCGGGATGGCCTGGAATGCCTCCTCCGACCATACCACGACCGTGGGAGCGAGATAAACATCTCCCTGGCTGAGGAGCGGACGGGTCTCGGGAAGATAGAACGCGTCGGGCGCGACCGGCATGCGCCTACCCGCCCACCGAACGTCGCCGGGACGGGGGATCTTCCGTTCCCAGGGCGATCATCTGCTGCACCGGAATGCCGGATTCGGTCTGCACGTCCCGCATGCGCCTGCGCGGTTCGGACTCTGCGGCCGTACCCAGACGCCCTTCCTGAAGCGCGCGAGCAAAGGCGCCGTATGGATTCCGTGCCGAGGCTGCCGGTTCATTCTGTGCGCGAGTCACTTCG
>DASTNU010000415.1:0-3893 GCA_035720605.1 Longimicrobium sp.
ATCACCTGTTTCACCCCCTCACCCCCTCACTCTATCACGGCAGGCTCGGGTCGCTGCGGCCGCCCAGGCCAAAGGTGGCGATCCAGCCGCTGCGCTCGTCGTCGCCGCTGCCGGTGCGGATGACGCCCACCCCCAGCTGGATGGGGCCCAGCGACAGGCCGCCGGAGAGAAGGGTGCCATCCTCCATGTCCGTGGCGAAGCCGGCGCGCAGGGTGATCACGGGAATCTTCTGCTGCACGCCCAGGCTCGCCTGCTGCCCCCACATCCCGCCGAACGGGTTGTCGTCCCCCAGCTCCGTCTGGAACGCGGCGGAGAGGGTGGTGCCGGTCCCCACGCGGTACGCGGCGCCCGCGCGCAGCACCGCCGGAAGCCCGCGATCCAGGTCGGCCGTCACCGAATCCGCCAGGCGGCTCCAGGGCTGCACCACGTCGGTCGCCGCGTTGTACGGGCGGCCACTGTCGGAGTACTCCGACCAGATCTGCTCGGGGTCGCCGGAGACGTAGTCGCCCTGGTCCAGGGTCACGGAGCGCACGGTGAGGTCGTCGCTCCATTCCACCGTGTTGATCACGTTCTCCAGCGCGGCGCTCAGCGTGAGCCCCGGGATGGGCTCGGCGGCGATGCCCAGGTCCAGCCCGAAGCCGCTGCCGCCCTCGGCGCCCACGCCCGCGTAGGTGACGCGGACGTCGGTGGGAACGGTGAAGCCGGAGATCACGCTGTAGGTGGTGTCGACGTCCACCAGCCCCGAGCGCACCACCTGCCGTGGAAGGTACCAGTGCGCGGTGGCGCCCACGCTCACCGGCCCCACGCGGCGGCCGTACGCGCCGGCGACGTCCCAGAAGTCCGCGCGAAAGCCTTCCGTGTCGTCGATGGTGTACGTCTTCTCCCGGTCGAAGCCGTTGAGCACCAGGTCCACGATGCCGCGGTTGATGGTGTGGCTGCCCACCACCCGGTAGCCGAGCCCAACCGCGAAGCGCCGCATCTGCAGCGCGATGAAGGGCGCGCGGAAGTCCACGTCGGCGCCGGTGCCGGACGCCGGGACGTCGGCCAGCAGGGCGGAGCGCTCTTCCGCAGTCAGGTCGTCGTACTGGATGAGGTCGCCCAGGGCTTCGACGTCCACGCCGCGGGCGCCGATGCCCAGGGAAAGGGTGGGGATGCCGGCGGACCAGTACGGGGTGTTGGAAAGCCCCAGGTTGGCGGGGTTCTGCCACAGCGACTCCTGCCCGCGCGCCACGCCGATGTACGCGCCGCCCATCCCCAGCGCGCGCGGAGTGAGCGGCACCTGCGCGGCGGCGGGCGCGCCGGCCAGCGCGGCCACGGCGGCCGCGAACGCCAGACGATCGAATCTCATACGGGTGCTGCCTGTGTCGTTTCTGTGGGGCCGGCGGCCGGTGTGACCGGCGCGCGGCGGGAGGAAGGCACCATCGCTCCGTGCGATTCTCACGACGAGCAAGCGCGGTGACTTTCGGAAAATAGCCCCGATCCCCTTTCGCGGCAATCCGTTGTGCCATCTCGCACGAGCGACCTGTCCTCCGTCGCGATCCACGACGAATTACGCGCGCCTTCCCCGGGTGGACAATCGGACAGAACGGGGACTCCTGGGTCGTTCAGGAAACGCTTGCGATACATCGGAGGGCTCCCATCCACAACCCATCCGCGACAAAACCGATGACGGGGACGTGCAGAGGATGCCGCTGGATCGTGGCTGCCCTGCTCACCGTCCTCGCCGGCCAGCCGGCGGCGGCGCAGGCCATCCGCGCCACCGCGCGCGACGAGGCCAGCGGCATCCCCCTGGCAGAGGCGATGGTCCGCGTTCACGCCGCGGACGGCGCGCTCGCGGCGGCCGGGTTCACGGACAGCAACGGGACGGTGGTGCTGCGGGTGCAGGAGCCGGGGACGTACCGGGTCGAGGCCCGGCGCGCGGGCTACCACGTGGCGCAGGTGGGGGACGTGGCGGTGACGGACGGCGCCTCGCCGGTGGAGATCCGCATGGCGAGGCGTCCGTTCATCATGGACACGGTGCTGGTGGTGGGGCAGCGGCGCGACGAGCGGGGCCGCCACGGCTTCGAGCGGCGCCGCCTGACGGGCGAGGGCGTGTTCCTGGACTCGGCGTACCTGGCGCAGCGGAGCGGTGCCGCCTCCTACGCGGCGGACCTGCTGCGCGGCGTGCCCGGCATGTACATCGTCTCTCGCGGGATCGGGGAGCGGGTGCCGCGGTCGGAGCGGGGGTGGAAGTGCATGGTGCTGCTGCTGGACGGGCGCCCCGTGGAGCTCAACTTCCGCGACGGCGGCCGGCGCGAGCTGCACCACATCATCGGCCCGCGCGACGTGAAGTCGGTGGAGGTGTACCGCGAGTTCAGCGAGGTGCCGCCGGAGTTCCGGCCGTACGCGCAGCGCGGGATGTACAACTGCGGCGTGTACCTGTACTGGACGCGGGCGGGGTGGTAGGGAGGGGCAGGGAACAGGGAATTGCGAGCGGCCCCCGGGTTGTTGCAGCCCCGTTCGGCGACGCGACGGCGGCGCCGGGACGGGGCTTATGGCTTTCCCAGCGGCGGGTTTACCCGCTCACGAAGGGGGCGGCGCGGCCGCCCGGGGAGGAGGCAGGCATGGCCCGCCCGATCTCGCCACCGACGGCCGGGGCTTTCTACAAGCGGCGGTCCGGGGTTAACTTACAGAGCTTTGCACCGAACTGACGGCCAAGAATTTCTGATCGGGAATCGCACGTTGCGACTGGACCATATCCGCAATTTCTGCATCGTCGCCCACATCGACCACGGCAAGAGCACGCTGGCCGACCGCCTGCTGGAGACCACCGGTACCCTGCAGCAGCGCGAGATGAAGGACCAGGTGCTCGACTCCATGGACATCGAGCGCGAGCGGGGCATCACCATCAAGCTGAACGCCGTGCGCATGCGCTACCACGCACGCGACGGCCGCGAGTACCAGCTGAACCTGATCGACACCCCGGGGCACGTGGACTTCACCTACGAGGTCTCGCGCTCGCTGGCGGCGTGCGAGGGGGCCATCCTGGTGGTGGACGCGTCGCAGGGGGTGCAGGCGCAGACGCTCAGCAACCTGTTCCTGGCGATGGAGGCGGGGCTGGAGATCATCCCCGTCCTGAACAAGATCGACCTTCCCGGCGCGGAGCCCGAGCGGCGCCGCGCGGAGATCGTCGACCTGCTGGGGGTGGACCCCGGCGACGTGATCCTGGCATCCGCCAAGGCGGGGATCGGCATCGAGGAGATCCTGGAGGCGGTCGTCGCGAAGGTGCCGCCGCCGCAGGGGGACCCGGGCGCCCCGACGCGCGCGCTGATCTTCGACTCGTACTACGACAAGTACGTGGGCGCCGTGCCCAGCATCCGCGTGGTGGACGGGGTGCTGAAGCCGGGGATGCGCGTTGCGTTCGGCAGCAACGACTCCGTGTATCCCGTCGACGAGGTGGGGTACCTGCAGCTGGGGCGCTTTCCCGCCCCCGAGCTGCGGCCGGGCGAGGTGGGGTACGTGATCGCCGGCATCAAGCGGGTGGCCGACACCCGCTCCGGCGACACCATCCTGGACGCGGACAACCGCGCCACGGAGCTGCTTCCCGGCTACCAGGAGGTGAAGCCGATGGTGTTCGCGGGGATCTATCCCACGGACACCGAGCAGTACGAGGACCTGCGCGACGCGCTGGCCAAGCTCAAGCTGAACGACGCCTCGCTGGTCTACGAGCCGGAGACGTCGCTGGCGCTGGGCTTCGGGTTTCGCTGCGGGTTCCTGGGGCTGCTGCACATGGAGATCATCCAGGAGCGGCTGGAGCGCGAATATAACCTGAATCTGCTGGCGACGGCACCGAGCGTGGAATACGTCGTGGCGCGCACCGACGGCGAAGTGGTCACGGTCCACAATCCGGCGGA
>DASTNU010000416.1:0-2944 GCA_035720605.1 Longimicrobium sp.
AGGTGGTGGTGGCCGGCGCCTCGGGCTCCGCCTGCTGGCTCATCTCCCGTCCCATCGCAGGGTCTGGCGAAGTCTGGGTTCGTGCGGATCAAACGGATCGGCCCAATCTACACACTCGCGCAAGACGCGTCCAACCGGTGACAGGGTGATGGGGTGAGGGGGTGAGGGGTGAGGGGTCAGGGGTGAGGGTGATTCGCGAATCGAGCCGTCTACGGCTCGGCGGCAGGGGGCGGGGACGCGGGCGGGCGGACGGTCACCTCCATCAGCATCCCGCTCCCGAGCACCACCGCCACCGCCTGCTCGGGGAGCCCGGGGCGCAAGACGAGGAGCGTGTATCCGCCGGGCGGCAGCTCGGACCAGGCGAACTCGCCGCGCTGGCCGGTGGACAGCCCCGGCTGCTCCGGACCGATGCGGACGGTGGCGCCGCGCACGGCCCGTCCGCGGGCGTCCAGCACCCGCCCGGAAAGGCTCGCCACGCTGGGGGGAGGACCGAACGGGTGCGTCCCTGGCCGCGTCGGCGTGGTGCCCCGCAGGATCGTGATGCGGACCGCCTGCAGGACGACGCCGGTCTGCGGCAGCTGCACCGTGGCGCTGCCACGCCGTCCCCCGGCCGTGGCGATCAGCCCCACCCGCGCGCCCGGGGCGGCCCCGCACAGGGCGAAGACGCCGCGGCCGTCCGCCGGCAGCGTCACGGAGTACGTGGCGCCGCTCTCCGCCGGGCCGTCCCAGCGCGCCTGCACCATGGCCTCTGCCAGCCGCTCGCGCCGCCCGCCCGTGTGCACCCATCCCACCAGGTGGGCGCCGGCGAACCCGGCGCAGGCGCGGCCCAGGACGTCCACCGGGCGCGGGAGCACCACGGTCCGCGTCTCCACCGCTCCCGCCGCGGGGGCGATGGGGATGCGCAGCGGCTCCAGCCCCATCTCGTCCAGCGCCGGGGAACGCACGCGCAGCCATCCCGGCCCGGGGGGTACCGCCCCCAGCCGGTATGTACCGGTGGAGTCGGTGACCGCCGCCACCGCGGAGCCATCCACCGAAAGCTGCACCCCCACCACGGGCAGCCGGGTGACCGTGTCGATCACCGTCCCCGCCACGACCGCCGGAGCGCCCCCTCCAGTGCCCGCCACGTCGCCGCCCTGCTCCACCACCCCCGTCATGCGCGGGGGCTCGTTCTGGTTCCATCGGGCGAAGTGGGTGGGCATGCGAATGTACCAGCGGGAGACGATCCACGTACCGTCCGGCGCCTGCAGGAACTCCACGCGCCCGCCGATCTCCTGCACCGTGCCCACCCATCCAGCCCCGTGTAGGTGTACTCCAGGTAGCGCAGCCGGGCCCCCCGGCGGTCCATCCACAGGATGCCGTGCACGTCGGGGAGGCGGCGGCCCAGGACGGGGGCGAACTCCAGTCCCACCATCCCGTCGCGGTCGCCCTCGCCGGGACGAAGCTGAAAGCAGTGGTGGTCCAGGAACTCGTCCGAGAGCAGCGTCCGGGCGTCGGGCGCGTGAAAGGCGATGGAGTCGCCGTCCTGGTGCACCCACCCGGTAGAGGCGAGCCGTTGCAGGGGCGTGGCGACGAAGGGTGTCCGGGCGCGGCCGGGAAGGGTCCAGCGCTGTTCCTGCTCCACCGCCAGGTCGTCCAGCCGCAGGCGCAGGCGGTAGAGGCGGGTCTCGTACCCCCGCCCGGGCCGGTCGGCGCCCAGCGTGGTGGCGGCGAGGGCCTTGCGGGCCTCCTCCCAGGCCACCGCCGTCTGGTCGCTCCCGTCCGGGCGCAGCGTACAGTCCCGCTGGCGCGTCCGCGCCCGCACCGGTTCCAGCACGATGCCCGCGGCGCCCGCCTCCAGGCGGTGCACCGCCGTCCGGCCCTCCTCCAGCCGCAGCAGCGGAGACGTGATGGTCCGGTAGCCGACCCGCTCCGCGCGCAGCACGTACCCGCCGGGGCGCGGCGCGCGGATCTGGTACTCGCCGGCCGCGCCGCTGAGCACCGCGCCGTGGCGCCTGCCGTCCTCGTCCAGCAGCACCACCACGGCGCCGGGGACGGGCTGCCCGGATTCCGTGTCCACCACCGTCCCGCGCACCGTCTGCGCGCCCATGGCCGGCGCCCGGAGCAGCAGCGCACACATCATCCCGCCCGCGGCGATCGTGAGGGAAGGGAGACGAAGGATGCCGAATGGAGACGCGGACATCGTCACCTCGCGGCGCCTGGGGAGGAACGGGGTGGACAACCGCCAAGAACGGCCGGGTGCCGGCGGTTGTGACGGCGGGTGACCCACCGGCCGCGGAATCGCATCCCGAACCGCGAAAAGGTCTCACGCGGAGGGCACGGACGGCGGGAAAGAAGCTGATCCGCACCCTCCGCGCTCTCCGCGTGAGACCTTTTCCTGTTTGCGGCGGACGTGTCCGGCTACCGCGACGCCGCCGCGATCGCCTCGGCGATCGGCAGGTCCTCGGGGCGCGTGACCTTCAGGTTCTGGTAGCTGCCCATCACCACCCGCACGGGGCCGGCGTACCGCGCGTACACGGCCGCGTCGTCCGTGGCCGCGACGCCATCGGCGGAGGCGCGGCGGTAGGCGTCTACGATGGCGGCGCGGGGAAAGCCCTGCGGCGTCTGCGCCTGCCAGAGCGCGGAACGATCGGGAGTGTCGACGATCGTCCCCCGCGCATCCACCCGCTGGATGGTGTCGGTCACCGGCACCGCCGCGACCGCGCCGCCGTCCGCACACGCGTCCAGCACGCGGTCGATCATCTCGCGCGTGACGAACGGCCGCGCGCCGTCGTGGATCAGCACGTGCCCGGCGTCGTCGGGGATGGCGCGGAGGCCGCTGCGGACCGAATCGCCCCGCTCCGCGCCGCCCGCGACGACGCGGACCGGAAGGCCGGCGAGCCAGCGGGGCGGATCGGCGACGTCCTCCGGCGGGAGGACGACGACCACGGAGGAGATGCGGGGATGG
>DASTNU010000417.1:0-3249 GCA_035720605.1 Longimicrobium sp.
AGGGGTCGCCCGCCTTTGCGAGGAACGAGCAAACGGCCGGGCGGGGGAGAGGGCTCCCGCGCATCGGGCGTGGGGGAAAACCTTGCCAAACGTCAGATAGTCCCCCGGACGACGAACCTCCCCTCGCCCTACCCCTCCCCCGAAGTTGGGGGAGGGGTCGCCCGCCTTTGCGAGGAACGAGCAAACGGCCGGGCGGGGGAGAGGGCCTCCCGCGCAGCGGGCCGTGGGGTAAAACCTTCCTCCATCGAGGTCCGTCCGCCTCACCGCACATCCGCATTCGAACACTTCCTCCATCTCCTGCCTCCCAGGTAGGGCAATCCCCGACAACGCAGCCCGGCGTGTCTCGCTATCTTCCGTCCCGGAAATGAGATAACGCGCGGCGGACGCCGCCTGGAAGCCGATGAGAGATGAGCGAGAACATCGCGGCGATGCCGTTCACCGATCCGCACGAGTCCGGCGTGGGCCGCGGACTCACGCTGTACGCCCGCGCGCTGCGCCTGCGCTGTCCGCACTGCGGCCGCGGCACCCTGCGCGGCTCGTGGATGAAGATGCGTCGCAACTGTCCCGCGTGCGGGCTGCGCAGCGAGCGCGCCGAGGAAGACTTCTTCCTGGGCGATGATGTTCAACCTGGTGCTGGCCGAGGCGCTGGTGGTGCTGGCCGTGGTGGGCTTCGTGCTGCTGCGCTGGCCTCAGGTGCCGTGGGACGTGATGGGCTGGGTGAGCCTGGCGCTGGCGGCCGCGGCGCCGTTCCTCTTCTATCCCTTCTCGCACACCATCTGGCTGGCGTCGGACATCCTCATCCGCCCGGTGAGCCGCGAGGAGATGGAGTGGCATCGCACGCACGGCCCCGACGAGCATCGCAGGCACCGGGATCGGTGAGGTCGAGGGAATAGGGACTAGGGAATAGGGAATAGGGAATAGGGTCCGATCCCCGGTGCGGGCGCTCAGGTGCTCGGGACGCCGCACACGGCCGGGCCGCCGAGTCCGCGCAGGCGCCCGCGCAGGCGGACTTAGCGATTTTCCAGCGGCGAATTCATTCGCTCCCGCGGGCGGGACGGCGAGGCCGCCATTACGGGATTCGATTCGCAACGGGCATCGGTCGCTGGACAGGGCTGCCGTGCGACAGTAAACATCCGGCGCAAAATCTGAAACCCGGCGCCGAAGCTCCCCGTACACCCGGCCGGCGCAACCGCGCCCGCGTCACCTCAACGTCCACGATCCCATGATCCGCTCACCGATGCTGCGCCGGCTGGTCCTGCTGCCGGCGCTCGTGCTTTCTGCCGCCGCGCCCGCCGTCCACGCCCAGACCGCGGCGGAGGCGCGCGCCACCGTCGATCCCGCCCTGGCGGGGGTCGATTCCGCGCTCACGGCGCTGTATCCCGCGAACCAGCCCGGCACCGCGGTGCTGGTGGCCCGCGACGGCCAGGTGCTGATGCGCAAGGCGTACGGCGCCGCCAGCCTGGAGCTGGGCGTGCCGATGCGTCCGGAGCACGTCTTTCGCCTGGGCTCCATCACCAAGCAGTTCACCGCCGTCGCCCTGCTGATGCTGGTGGACGAGGGCAAGGTGTCGCTGGACGACGAGATCACGCGCTTCTTTCCCGATTACCCCACGCACGGCCACCGCATCACCGTCGAGCACCTGCTCACGCACACCTCCGGCATCCAGAACTACACCGGGATGCCCGTGTACGTGGCCGGGATCCGGCGCGACCTGACCACTGAGCAGCTGATCGCCATGTTCCGCGACCAGCCGATGGACTTCGCGCCTGGCGAGCGCTTCAACTACAGCAACTCGGGATACGCCCTGCTGGGAGGGATCATCGAGAAGGCGTCGGGGACGTCGTACGCCGACTTCCTGCGCACCCGCATCTTCGAGCCGCTGGGGATGCGCGGCACCTTCTACGAGCAGGCAGGCGCCGTCGTCCCCGGCCGCGTGCCGGGGTACGACCACACGCCGCAGGGGTGGCGCCCCGCCACCTACGTCAGCATGACGCAGCCGTACGCCGCGGGCGCCATCATCTCCACCGTGGACGACCAGCTGACCTGGCAGCGCGCGGTGGCCGAGGGGCGGCTGCTGAAGCCGGAGACCTGGCGCCGCGCCTTCGCGGCGTACCGCCTGAGCGACGGGCGCAGCAGCGGCTACGGCTACGGCTGGTTCGTGGGCCAGGCGGCCGGCCGGCCCAGCATCGAGCACGGCGGCGACATCAACGGCTTCTCCAGCAACGGCCTGTGGATTCCGTCGGAGCGCCTGCACGTGATCGTCCTGGCGAACCACCAGCGCGGGCCCGACCGCGACCCCGACGCCATCTCGCAGCGGATCGCGGAGCGCCTGCTGGGCCCCGCCGCGGCGCCGGCCCCCTTCGCCGTCGATGCCGGGACGCTGGACCACTACGTGGGCGTCTACCGCGTGAGCGAGGTGGAGCGTCGCGTGGTCACGGCCGAGGGCGGCGCCCTGTTCAGCCAGCGCGGCCGCAACCCGCGGCAGCGGCTCACGCCCGTGGCGCGCGACGAGTTCGTGCTCGAAAGCGGCACCCGCCTGCGCTTCGTGCGCGACGCGGGCGGCGCGGTGACGGGGATGACGCTGCGCCAGCGCATCGGCCCGGAGGAGCTGTCGGCGCGGACGGACGAGTCGCCGGAGTCGGTGCTGGCGGCCGCGGCGGCGACCGTCACGGTGCCGGTGGAGGTGCTGGACCGCTACGTGGGCGCGTACGAGTTCGCGCCGGACTTCGTCCTCACCGTGCGGCGCGACGGCACGGGGCTGCACGCCATGGTCACCGGCCAGCCGGAGGTGCCGATGACGCCGGAGAGCGAGACGCGCTTCTTCGTCCGCGAGGCCAACGCCACCCTGGCCTTCCAGGTCGACTCCTCCGGCGCCGTCACCGGCGTGGTCCTGTACCAGGCCGGCCGCGAGATCCCCGCGCGCAAGATCCGGTAATCCGCAGCCGCCGCCCAGGATCTACACGCGGAGGGCGCGGAGGAAAAAGGAGAGGACGCGGAGACGGCATCATGCCTCCGCGTCCTCTCCGTTTCCTCCACGCCCTTCGAGTGAATCGCTACCCGGTCAGGGCGTCCTCGTCATCGTTCTCGTTCTTCCGGTCCTCCCCCTCCGCCGCCGTGCGCGTGGCCGCCGGACGCCGGCGCAGGTGCCGGCGCCGCGCCGGCGGTCGCGCCGTCCGGGCCGGTGGGGAACCACGTGCGGCAGTACTGCAGCCCCGTGCGCGGGTCGTAGACGCACATGTTGCCCATCAT
>DASTNU010000418.1:0-6310 GCA_035720605.1 Longimicrobium sp.
CCGCGCGGCGCTCCCGCAGAATGACAAACTGTGGTGTTGGGCAGTTGAAGCCCCGCGCAGTTTGAGGGGCTTTCCGCTGTTCCAGCCGCGGCTTGAGCCGCCCGGGCGAGGGGCCGGATCCACGCTCCGGGGCCGGCCACCAGGTGCGGACGGTAGATTCCTCGGTCGCGCGCGAGGATCGACGGCAGGGAAGGTTCCGCGCGGCGCTCCCTCGGAATGACAAGCTGTGGTGTTGGGCAGTTGAAGCCCCGCGCGGTTTGCGGGGCTTTCCGCTGTCGCAGCCGCGGCTTCAGCCGCCCGGGACCAGAGCGGCGAGGGCAAGGTCCCAGGGCTTGCCCGAAACGCCGATTTGTCGTTATCATCAAGCCCTTCAAACACTTACCCATCCGCCTCGCCCGTGCATCATCCACACGAGGTCGGCGTACGTTCCACCTGCCTTTCCGCTCATCCAGATGACCAGATCCAACACCGTCCTGCTTTCCCTGCTCGCCGTGCTGGGCGCGGCCCCGCTCGCGGCCCAGACCGACAACGGCGCCGTTCCCGGCTTCGATGGCGGCCTCCGCTGGGGCGCCACGAAGGAGCAGGTGAACGCCTTCTGGCGCGAGGAGCCGTCCGCCGAGAACCGCGAGGGCTCGATCAGCATGATCGCCTACAAGCCCTGGCAGCAGATGAACTGGACGGTCTACGTGGACGACGCGCGCGGCCTCATCGGCCTGTACGCGGTGTCACTCGCGGAGCTGGACGCGGCCACCTGCGAGCGCGTGTTCGACGGCCTGGTGCGGGCGATGGGCGCCAGCTTCGGCGGCGTGCAGCCCACCGGCGAAAAGCGCGAGGCCGGCGGCGAGGACTTCTGCCCCGCGGTGCGCGCCGGGCGGGCGCAGGGAAGCTACACCTGGGTGGAGCCTGGGACGGGCGTGCGCGCGCGGGTGTGGGTGCAGCCCGCCACCGGCCAGGTGGGCTACATGATGGGCACCAGCTACTTCCAGGACTGGTCCGTCGAGCGGCAGGCGCAGCAGACCGTGCCCGCGCGCCCGGCCCCCGCGCAGACGGCCGCCGCGCAGCCCGCGCCCGCCCCCGCGCGCAGCCTGGGCGTGACGGAGCGTGCGTTCCGCGCCATCCGCCCGGGGATGTCGTACAGCGACGTGGTGGCCATCATCGGCAATCCCGGCCGGCAGGCGGCGGCGGTGGCCGGCGGCAGCGTCAACTCCAGCACCTGGCTGTGGGAGGAAGGGCCGCTCAACAGCATCGGCGTCACCTTCGTGGACAACCGCGCCATCCTGACCATGCAGATGGGGCTGCGGCCGGAGACCGCCCAGCCGCCGGTGACCCTGGCGCAGTTCCAGCGGCTGCAGCAGGGGATGACGTACGAGCAGGCCGTGGAGATCATGGGCGGGCCAGGGATGTACAACGGCTTCACGGACGTGATGGGCAGCGTGTCGGAGTCGTGGATCTGGCGGGGCCGCACGCCGGGCTCCACCGCCTCCGCCAGCTTCAACGGCGGCCGCATGACCCTGAGCATGCAGATCGGCCTCAACTGAGGCGCATCGCCCGGACGCACGTCGCCCCCTCACGGCCCGACCGCGAGGGGGCGAAGCGCTGTCCGCCTTCGCGGACACCAGCGGCAATCGCGACGGCGGGATGAGCGGGCTCAGTCTCCGGCGCGGTCGATGAGGTGCTCGTACAGCCCCGTGGCGCCGCGGATCCCCATCTTGCATCCCGCGAAGCGGTGGGCGCGGCGGATGGCATCCTCCAGCGGCATCCCCGCGAGCAGCGAGGCGAAGAAGGTGGCGCCCCACACGTCCCCCGCGCCGGTGGGATCGCCGGGACGATCGCCGTGCGCGGGGAGGATGGAAGCCGCGTGGACGCCATCGCCGGATGCGGTCCAGCGGCTCCACTCCCGCGGATCGTCGGGAAAGCCTTCGCGCACCGCGTACGATGCACCCAGCCCGCCCTGCGTCACCAGCGCCATCCCCGGCCCGTGCGCCAGGAGCCGTTCCGCCTGTGCGGGAGCGGGATCGCCGAACGCACCGGCGAGCATCGCCATCTCGTCGTCGTTGAGCTGGACGGCGTGGAAGCAGGCGGCCCAGCGCTCCCAGTCCGGCAGGCTGCGCATCTGGCGGACGCCCGCGCCCGGGCAGCCCAGGAAGAGCGAGTGCAGGTCCGCGTACAGCGGCCCGGGGAAGGACGCGCGCAGCCGCTCCGCGGTCTCCAGCCCCATCTCGAAGCCGGAGAAGAAGTTGACGTACAGCGCGTCGATCCCCTCCAGCCGCGGCGCCAGCTCGTCCCACGTCCACGCGTTTACTCCGCCGGTCAGCCGCTCACCACGCCGCACGTCGTCCGCGTAGCGCAGCTCCACGCGGTTGTTCGGCTCCGGCACCACCAGCACCCCCTGCCCCGCGGAGACGCCCGGAAGTCCCGCCATGAGCCGGTGCGCCTCGTCCGCCAGGTCTCGACCGACCTTGACGATCGGGACGATCTCCCACCCATCCGGCCGCGCCGCCGCCGCCGCGGCCAGCGAGTACGCCAGCCCGCCCCACGTCTCGAACGGCCGCCCCGCCTGCACGTCTGCCCGGGTCCAGATGCTGTCCCATACGAACGTGCCGACGACGCCCAGCTTCATGAGTGCGTGAGTGCGGAGTGCGTTAGTGCGTGAGTTGTGTGGGGATGGAGATCGAAAATGACACTGGCTTCTACTGCGGGGGGCCCTCACCCGCGGCCTGAGAGCCGCACCCTCTCCCGCAAACGGCGCGGGAGAGGGGATAGACTTCGGACGGTGCCGCAAGTACGCAGCTCACTCACGCACCCACGCACTCACGCACTTACAGGAGCCAGCAGCTCCAGGATCTCCTCCAGCTCCGTGCGCAGCGAGCGCACGAAGGAGCGCTCCAGCGCGCGGGAGGCCATCTCCGCGGCGGCGCCTTCCTGGCGCAGCTCGTCGATGCGCTTGCGGGCGCCTTCCAGCGTGTAGCGCTCGTCGTGCACCAGGTGGCGGATGAGCGCGATGAGCTCCAGGTCGCGCGCGCGGTAGACGCGGTTGCCCGACCGGTTCTTCGGCGGGTGCAGCGCGGGGAACTGCGCCTCCCAGTAGCGCAGCACGTGCGGCTTCACGTCGAACAGCGCACACACCTCGCCGATGGAGTAGAACTCCCGCTGCGGCTTCTTCATGCGCGGCCTTCGGTGACAGGACCAGGCTCACGGTACAGGAGAGTAGATCCTTCGGTCGCGCCCACAGCATTGCGTGCACGCCGGGCTCCACGCGGGCGCTCCCTCAGGAAAACAAGCCGCGGTTGATTCATGGGGAATATCGGCCTTCGCGAGCCCTCAGCCCCGGTTGCGGACGCACAGGTGCGCGGGACGCCGCACACGGCCGGGCCGCCGAGTCCGCGCAGGCGGACTTCGCGACTTTCCAGCGGCGAATTCTTCATTCGCTCCACGGAGGTTGCGGCCGACCCATCATCCCCACTAACGCACTCACGCACTAACGCACTCACGCACTCACGCACTGACGCACTCACGCACTTCCCTCCTACCACTGCTCCGGCTTCGGCTCGCGCAGCATCAGCTGCTCCACGGCGCCGCGGGCATCGAGCCCTTCGAACAGCATGGCGTGCACCGCCTCCACGATCGGCATCTCCACCCCCTCGCGGCGGGCGAGGTCCCGCGTGCTGCGCGCCGTGCGCACCCCCTCCGCCACCATCACCATCCCGCCCAGGATGTCGTCCAGCGACCGCCCCTTTCCCAGCTCCACCCCCACCGTCCGGTTGCGGCTCAGCCCGCCGGTGCAGGTCAGGATCAGGTCCCCGATCCCCGCCAGCCCGGCCAGCGTCTGCGGCTGCGCGCCCAGCGCCGCCCCCAGCCGCATGATCTCCGCGAGCCCGCGGGTGATGAGCGCCGCCTGCGTGTTGTAGCCGAATCCGAGTCCCTCGACGACGCCCGCCGCGATGGCGATCACGTTCTTCACCGAGCCGCCCAGCTCCACCCCGCGCACGTCGTGCGTGGTGTAGACGCGAAAGCTGCGCGTCTGGAACGCCGCCTGCGCCCGCTGCGCCGCGTCGTGGTCCTCCGACGCCACCGTCACCGCCGTGGGATGGCCCAGCCCCACCTCGCGCGCGAAGCTGGGGCCGGAGAGGAAGCACGCCGTGCGGGTGACGGAGGCGGGGAGCACGTCCGCCAGCACCGCGTCCATCGTCTTCAGCGACTCGTTCTCGATCCCCTTGGACGCGCTGACGACCAGCGCCCCGGCCTCGATGTGCGCCGCCGCCTGCGCCATCACCGCGCGCATGGTGTGCGAGGGCGAGACCGCGACGACCAGGTCCGCCCCGCGCAGCGCCTCCGCCATCTCCGCCGTCGCCCGCAGCGACCCGTGCAGCGCGATGCCGTCCAGGTACTTGCGGTTCTCGTGCGCGCGGTTGATGTCGTCCGCCACCTCCGGCTCGTAGCTCCAGAGGACCGTCGGCGTCCCCTTGCCGGCCAGCAGGTTGGCGAGCGCCGTCCCCCAGCTCCCCGCGCCGACCACCGCCGCGCGCGCCGTCACTCCGCGCTCTCCGCGTCCGCCGTCACCGCCGCCGCGGCCACCGTGGCCTCCGGCTCCTTCTTCTGCCCGAAGCGCGGCTCCTCGCCCCGCAGGATGCGGCCGATGTTGGATCGGTGCGCAAAGACGACGAACGCCACCACGCCCATCCCCAGGATGCGCACCTCGTCCCGGTTCGGGGTCGCCAGCAGCAGGATGCCGACGGTCGCCGCCGCCAGGATGGAGGCCGCCGACACCATCCGCATCGTCTTCAGCACCCCCAGCCAGACGACGAGGCCCACGCCCAGCGCCACCGGCGCCAGCGCCAGGAAGACGCCGGCGCTGGTCGCCACTCCCTTGCCGCCGCGGAAGCGCATGTAGACGGAGAAGACGTGGCCCACGATGGCCGCCGCGCCGTAGGCCAGCTCCCAGCGCCAGTCGGGAGAGCCGTCCCACTGCGTGAAGGCGACCACGGGAAAGGTGCCCTTCAGGATGTCGAACACCATCACCGGCGCCGCCACCTTCGCGCCCAGGACGCGGAAGGTGTTGGTGGCGCCCAGGTTGCCGCTGCCGTGCTCGCGCAGGTCGATGCCCTTCGCCAGCCGTCCCGCGATGTAGCTGGCGGGGATGGCGCCCAGCAGGTAGCTGGCGGCGACGAAGAGCCAGGGCGTCACCGCTCCTCCTCGTCGAAGTCGTCGTCGAGCTCGTCGCCGGGAATGTCCGCGTCCTCGAAGTCGTCGCCGAACCCGCCGCCGCCGCCACTCCCGCGGACGTACTCGACCTCTACCCCGTCCTCCTCCACCTCAGTGGGCACGTGCGGCCGGCCCTGGCGCGGCCGGCGCGCCTCGGCGTCCTCGCGGCGGCGCAGGCGGATCACCAGCGGCGCGCCCACGAATCCCCACGCCTGGCGAAAGCCGTTCTGCAGGTAGCGCTGGTAGCTTTCCGCCACCCCCTCCGGCTCCGTGCACCAGAGGACGAAGACCGGCGGCTCGGTGGCCACCTGGGTGCCGTACTGAAAGCGGACGGGGCGGCCGTGGTGCGCGGGGGGCTTGGTGCGCATCACCAGCGCGCGCAGCACCTCGTTCACCCCGTGCGTGGGAATGCGCCGCTGCCGCTGCTCCTGCACCTCCAGGATGAGCTCCAGCGCGCGGTTGATGCGCTGGCCCGTCTTCGCGGAGGTGAAGAGGATGGGCACCCACTGCAGATAGGGAGCGCGCTCGCGGATCTCCTTCTCGTAGCGCGGCGCCGTCATCGTCTCCTTCTCCACCAGGTCCCACTTGTTGGGGACGATGATGAGCCCCTTTCCCGCCTCCCACGCCTTTTCCGCGATCCTCAGGTCCTGCACCGCGATCGGCTCGGTGGAGTCGATCATCAGCACGCAGACGTCCGCGCGCTCGATCGCCTTTTCCGTGCGGATGGCGCTGTAGAACTCCACCCCCTCGTCGATCTTGGACTGCCGCCGCAGCCCCGCCGTGTCGACGAAGACCAGGGTGCGCCCGTGGTAGCGCATGGGCGTGTCAATGGCGTCGCGCGTGGTTCCGGCCACGTCGCTCACCACCAGCCGCTCCTCGCCCAGCAGCCGGTTGACGAACGACGACTTGCCCACGTTGGGCCGGCCGATGACGGCCACGCGCAGCGCCTCTTCCTCCTCTTCCGTCCCCTCGGGAAGCTGCCAGACGATCTGGTCCAGCACGTCGCCGCTCCCCTTGCCGCTGGTGCTGCTCACCGGCAGCGGCTCGCCGATCCCCAGGTCCCAGAAGTCGTGATGGGCCACGGCCGTGGGCGCGCCCAGGTTGTCCA
>DASTNU010000419.1:0-6196 GCA_035720605.1 Longimicrobium sp.
CGGCAAAGGCTTGACATCATGGGGGAGGCGCCGCGCGCAACCTTCGGACTGCACGGCACCCTGGCGCCGACCGAAGGATCTGCTCGCCGAACCGGTCCGCCTGACCAGCGCCGCGATCTTGCCCGCACCAGTCCGCGCAGGCGGCCTTCGCGATGTTCCAGCGGCGAATTCATCATTCGTTCCCGGGGCGGGCACGATTCATCGATCTGATCGATACGATTCGTATCATTCCCCCCCCACCGGCGGTGCCGCTGGATTGCGATCGGACGGATCATCCGCCACTCTCAAGCCGGCTCCCCGCCGCCATCCATCCACCTCCATCCACCGAGCCCCATGAAGCGCGCCCTCGCACTGCTGCCGATCCTGGCCGCCTGCGCGCCCGCCGCGCCGCCCGCGGACGTTCCCGCGCCCACGGATCGGCTGACGGCGCTGGAGGCGGAGGTGCGGCGGATCATCCGCGCCGCGGCGGGCGACACGGCGGAGGTCTCCGTCGCCTTCGTGGACCTGGCCGGCGGCGACTCGCTGCTGATCGACGCGCACGAGCCGATGCACGCCGCCAGCACCATGAAGGTGCCGGTGATGATGGAGCTGTTCCGCCGCGCGAACGCGGGCGAGATCTCCATGGACGACCGCGTGCCGGTGCGCAACGCCTTCGTCAGCATCGCCGACGGCGGCACCTACTCGCTCAGCCCCGGCGACGACAGCGACGGCGAGCTCTACCGCCGCGTCGGCGGCGAGGCGACGGTGCGCGAGCTGGTGGAGCGGATGATCACCCGCAGCAGCAACCTGGCGACGAACATCCTGATCGCCCGGGCGCAGCCCGCCCGCATCGCGGTGCTGATGGAGCGCATCGGCGCGCAGGGGATGCACGTGCTGCGGGGGGTGGAGGACAACGCCGCGTACCGGGCGGGGATGAACAACACCACCACCGCCCACGCGCTGATGCGGGTGATGCGCGCCGTGCAGGACCCCGCCGTGGTGGGCGCGGACGCCGCGCGCGAGATGCAGGCGATCCTGGGGCGGCAGGCGTTCACGGAGATGATTCCCGCCGGGGTGCCCGCCGGGACGCGCGTGGCGAACAAGACCGGCAACATCACCCGCATCGCCCACGACGCGGCCATCGTCTACCCGCCCGGCCGCGCTCCCTACGTGCTGGTGGTGATGACGCGCGGCTTCGCGGACGCCGGCGTGGCCGCCGCCGTGGGCCGCGACGTCTCGCGCGCCGTCTGGGCCCACGTCACGCGCTGACGGAGCGCCTGTATCAACAACGTGGCCACGGCAGGTAAAGCGAACCGGCGTTCACGCGTGAATCTGGCTGATCCGGAACGTTTGCTCCACAGCTTCCCGTGTCTGCTGAAGCACCTTGAGCCACTCTTGGGTGATCGGGTCCTCCTGGCCTTTCGGCGCGTTCGCAAAGTGAAGTGCAATCTGTGCCTGCCTCAGGAACATCTGGTGGAATTCATCCCCGAGAACCACGCGCTGGATCTCCAGATCTTCAAAGATTTCCGTGAGCGTCGGCAGCTCGTTCTGGACCATGAATCCTTCCGGGACGGGTTTTCCGTGCCGTATGCGGTTCAGGTTCGTCATCACCCTCTGCAGGCGTTCGGAGAGGCCGGTAATCAGGGTGTAGCGATCGATCAGCACCTTCTCTTCGAAGGCGGAGCGGCGTGACAGCGCGAGTTCCACCTCCTTGGCATGAGCCGCAAAACCCGCCGTGATGCTACGGTCTACGACCTGCTTGAGGAGGTACAGGAGCGCCGCCAGAACGAGGATGAGCGCCACGATCGGCGGCGAGTAGGTGCTCAGCCACCCAAGGATGTCATTCATGGTTCACCTCGGTGCGGGAGGTTCTACCGGCGGGGTGGTGAAGCATGCGACGATACCCAGAACCGCCACCAGGGACACCGCGGTGGCTAAGGAGCCGCACGAGCCGTGGTCAGTGGCGGTCGCCGAGTGGCGCCCGCTGAGGAAAACACCGCCGCTTCGTATGGGCCCCGGCGACCCGCCCGCTACGCGCCCGGGAGTCGGCAGGCGCGCGAGAAGCGGTGGCGGTGCGTGGCGAAGGCGCGGTAGCCGGCATCGAACACGCGCCGCAGCCCCGGCGCGCACGCCAGCAGGTACAACGGCCACGCCCACCAGATCCGCCGCATCACGTAGCGGTACACGTCGGCGCCCTGCACGCGGCGGCCGTCGCGCAGCAGCAGGCGCAGGTCATCCACCAGCTCAGCCGCGGGCAGCTGCAGCGCCTCCCCTACCCACGGGCTCTGCAGGGGGGCGATGTCGAAGCCGCGCCGGCGCAGCGTGGGACCCCAGAACGGGATCCAGCGCCGGCAGAAGCCGCAGCCGTCGTCGTACAGCACCCAGCCGCGCGCCGGCTCCGGCGAGGGCTTCGTCACAGGATCTCCTCCGCGAGGATGGCTTCGATGGCTTCGCCCTCGCGCACGCGGGCGCGGCCGCTGTTCATCGACCTGCGCTCCTCCGTGGAGCCGCCGGAAAGGCGCACTCGGACGACCACCTGCGTGGCGAAGCTCATCGCCGGGTTCCAGGTGGCGGTGCGCCCGTCGCCGCTGATGCGGGCGGGGATGGGCTCAGCCATCGACCGGGCGAAAGGGCGGCCGCCAGCGCGGCAGGTCGCCGCTCCAGGTGCGGCAGCCGAACTCCACCGGGTGCAGACCCATGCCGGGATGGTCGAGAAACCGCACGTACCACAGGTTGTACAGGTCCACCTCCCAGTTCAGCTCCAGGACCACCGTCCCCGATCCCCCGTCGCAGAAGACGGAGACGATCTGCGCGATCTCCGGGTCCAGCCGGGGAATGCCGCGCACCTCCACCGCCTGGCCGATGTGCCGCGCCGCCTCCGCGCGCAGCCTGTACACGCGCGGCAGCACCCGCTCCGCGAACGTTAGCGAACCGGGGTCCGGCTCGCCTTCCCAGCCGGAAACGTGCAGGTCGAACCCGGCGCCGGACACGGGCGCCCACCAGGGCGGCCCCACCCAGTAGGCCGTTTCGCTCCGGAAGTCGTCCGCGGAAGGAACCTGCATGCGCCTGGCGAAGACCGGGTAGAGGAGGATGCCGCGCCGCATCCTAACCTCACGCGCGCGGCGGCACCGCGCAACAGGGGCGGGTTGGACGCGGGCTTGCGGCGCAGGTTACATTGCGGCGCTCCGCACGAAGGCGGAATGATGGCAGGAGAACCAGGAAAGAATGCCGATGGCCGACGTCACCTGCGCGCGCTGCGGACAGACCCGGGCCGGGCTGTCGTTCGCGCCGTTCAACAACGACCTGGGCAAGCGCATCCACGCGCAGATCTGCAATGAGTGCTGGCAGCAGTGGCTCAAGCAGCAGACCATGCTCATCAACCACTACGGCCTGAACGTGCGCGAGCCGGAGGCCAAGCAGTTCCTGTACGACCAGACGGACAAGTTCCTCTTCGGCACCGGCGAGACGGACCAGGTGGACACCAGCAAGCAGGGCACCATCCAGTGGTAGCCTCCGCCACCCTGCCGGCTGCTTGTCGTTTCGTCCGATGCGCGTTACCGTTGATACCGCCGCCGCCCGCCACCTGAACCGGAGCTCACGATGTCCCCGAACTCGACCGACTGCTGCTGCGACGACTGCTGCTGCGGTGGCAATTGCGGCGACGACTGCTGCTGCAAGGGCTCCTGCTGCGGCTGACGCCCAGAGCACCGTCCCCACGCGAGAAAGCCCCGCACCCCGCGGGGCTTTTCGCTTTCGTGAACGGCATCGCCGCTTGCAGGCTTTTACGAGATTTGCCGGCGCCTGGCCTCGGCGCCGCGGAGGATGGCGTCCGCCAGCGGCTCGGCGCCGAAGCGGACGGGGTCGGTGGTCGGCAGGCCCACACTTCAGCCTGACGTCGAGCATTCCGTCATCTATTGGAGGTGAGGCATGGAGCCCGAAATCGCGGTGGCTGTACTCGCGCTGATCGTGTCTGTGGCGGCCTTCGCCTGGACTCTGCATTCACAGTCGGTGCAGGCAAAGCATGCAACGCTCCAGGCGAACATGGCGTTGCTCGTCGAGATGTGGGGCACGCTTGCCAGGAAGCCGTCGCTGCTACGCTTTCACGGGATTGACGAGGCGGAGCTACGCGAGGCCGGCGTCGATGCCGAGGAACTGGCCTATCTCGTCGCCAGCTTTGAAGCCGCAAGCGTGTACTATCGGTATTTCGAAAACAGTGCCGAGCCTTTTCCAGAGGGCTCGTTGCGGCAAAGGATGTGCGCGAGCGAGGCGACACAGCGGGCCTGGCCCCTGCTCCGCCGCTTCTTTGCCGGGGACGCGAACTACCTGGCCAAGATCCAGGCGACCATGGATCGGAATCCGGCGCTCCCCAGCACCGGAGGATAAGCCAGTTTACCTGCGCCTGGCTTCCGCGCCGCGGAGGATGGCGTCCGCCAGCGGCTCGGCGCTGAAGCGGACGGGGTCGGTGGTCGGCAGGCCGGTGGCGTCCTGGATGCGGGCGATCTCGTCCCGCGCGGCGGCCTCGTCCATGTCGAACGTCACCAGCGAGATGCCGATGACCTTCGACGGGCGCAGGGGGGCGATGGCGGCCTCGCAGATGCCGATCATCTCCTCCACCGAGGGGAGCGGCATCCACGCGTACGCGTTGCCGCCGCCGTAGGGGCAGCGGCGCGTGGGCTGGTGGCAGAGGATCATGGCGTCCGGCATCGACCCGTGCAGCAGCCCCAGCGTCACCCCGCTGTAGCCGGGGTGGACCAGGGAGCCTTGCCCCTCCACCAGCACGATGTCGTTCCCCTCCGCGGCGCGCAGCACCAGCCGCTCCGCCGCCCCGCCGATGAAGTCGGCGACCACCGCGTCCACTGCGATCCCCCACCCCTCGATCAGGATCCCCGTCTGCCCCGTGGCGGCGAAGCCCACGCGCGCGCCGCGGGCGGTGAGCGCCTCGCGGATGCGCAGCCCCGCCGTCATCTTGCCGATGTTGCAGTCCGTGCCGACGGTGAGCACCGAGTAGGCGTCGATCAGCCGCGCCTGGCCCGTGCTGACCGGCAGGTCCGTGGGCGGCTTGCGCAGGTCGTGGATGCGCACGCCGCGCTCCGCCGCCAGCCGCGCCAGCTCCGGGTCGTCGCCCAGGTGCAGGTGCAGCCCGCTGACGACGTGCAGCCCCGCCGCGATCGCCGTGCGCAGCATGGGCCGCCACTCCGGCGGCAGCCCGCCCCCCTGCGGCGCGATGCCGACCAGGAGCGCCGTGGGCCGCAGCGCCAGCGCTTCCTCGATGGTCGCCACCACCGGGATCGCCCCGCCGAACCCCAGGACGTCCTGCGCGGTGCGCCCCGCCTGTGCGCTGTCCAGCACGCACGCCACGCGGTCGGAAAGAAAGCGCACGGCGCTGGTGGCCGTCTTGCTGGTCAGCGGCCCGAACTTCCCTTCGGCGACGACGACGTAGCGGTAGGTGGTGAGGTCGTGGGTCACGGAAAAGAGTGCGTGAGTGCGTTAGTGCGTGAGTGCGTTAGTGCGTGAGTGCGTTAGTGCGACGGGAAGATGCTGCTGTGATAACCGGGTGATCGTCCGGTTGCCGGCACGCAGGCGCACAGGACTCCGCACACCGCCGGGCGGCCGAGTCCGCGCGGGCGGACTTTGCGATGTTCCAGCGGCGAATCCTTCATTCGCTTGCGCGGGCGGACGGCACGCTACCCGATCAGAATCACGAGGAGCTTCAGTCGCTGGCCGGGGCCGGCTGCGCGGAGATGGGCCACGGTGCGCGGGAAATCCACTCACGCACTCACGCACTCCGCACTCACTCACGCACTCATCTCGGTGCCGATCCCGCCTCCTCCAGAACCGACGGGATGCTCACCCCGGCGGCGTCCAGGCGCAGGGCGCCCTCCGGCAGGCGGATCTCCGAGGGGGCGTCGCGGACGAAGCGGCGGAAGCCCTTCCCCTCCAGCAGGCGGTGCACGTAGATCCGCCGGATGATCACCATCAGCGTCGCCAGGATCGGCACGGCCACGATGAGACCGATCGGTCCCATCAGGTCCGCCATCACCAGCACGCTCAGGATGGAGAGCACCGGCGGCAGCTTCACCCGCCGCTGCATGATGAGCGGGTGCACGAAGTTGGCCTCCACCAGGTGGATCACCACGCCCAGCAGGATCACCAGCAGCGCCCGCACCAGGCTCCCGTCGCCCAGCACGAAGAAGGCGGGGAGGAGGGTGGAGACCAG
>DASTNU010000420.1:0-2281 GCA_035720605.1 Longimicrobium sp.
CTGGGGCCGTTCATCAACACCCTTCCCGTCCGCGTGCGCGTGGCGTCGCAGGGCGCCGCGGCGGGGGTGCGGGGGACGCACGCCCAGCTGGCGGAGCTGCTGCGGCACGAGCACGCCTCGCTGGCGCTGGCCCAGCGGTGCAGCGGCGTGGCGGCCCCGGCGCCGCTCTTCACGGCGCTGCTGAACTACCGCACGGGTGGCGGCGGGCGAAAGGCGCCGCCGTCGCCGCTGGCGGGGACGCGCGAGGTGGTGCGCGGCATCCCCGGCGAGGGGTGGGCCAGCTACCCCGTGGCGCTGCTGGTGGACGACCGCGGCCAGGGATTCGACCTGATGGCGCAGGCGCCGGCCTCCGTGGGCCCGGAGCGGGTGTGCGCCATGGTGCACCGGGCGCTGGAAGGGCTGGTGGAGGCGCTGGAGACGGCGCCGGAGCGTGCGGTCGGCCGGGTGGAGGTGCTGCCGGAGGCGGAGCGGCGGCAGGTGGTAGAGGGGTGGAACGCCACGGCCGCCGGCTACCCGGCGGACGCCTGCGCGCACGAGCTCTTCCAGGCGCAGGCGGCGCGCACGCCGGAGGCGGCGGCGCTCGTCCACGACGGCGGGACGCTGGCCTACGCCGAGCTGAACGCGCGCGCCAACCGCCTGGCGCACCACCTCACGCGGATGGGCGTGGGGCCGGACGTGCGGGTGGGGCTGTGCCTGGAGCGCGGCCCGGAGATGGTCGTCGCCCTCCTCGCGGTGCTGAAGGCGGGCGGGGCGTACGTGCCGCTGGACCCGGAGTATCCCGAGGCGCGGCTGCGCTACATGCTGGCGGACAGCGCGCCCGCGGTGCTGCTGACGCAGGCGTCGCTCCGGGCGCGGTTCGCGGAGGCCGGCGTCCCGCTCTTGGCGCTCGACGCGGACGCCGAGGCCTGGGCGGGCGAGCCGGAGACGGATCCGGCGCGCGGCGGGCTGACGCCGGAGCACCTGGCGTACGTCATCTACACCTCCGGATCGACCGGCCAGCCCAAGGGGGTGATGGTCCCGCACCGGGGACTGACGAACTACGTCTGGTTCGCGCGCTCGCGGTACGTGGAGGACGGCGGCCCGGTCGCCTTTCCTCTGTACTCCTCGCTCTCCTTCGACCTCACCGTCACCTCCGTCTACCTCCCGCTGGTCACCGGCGGCAGCATCGTCATCCCGCCGAACGAGAGCGGGGACCGGTCGATCCTGCGGGTGTTCGAGGAGGACCGGGTGGACGTGGTGAAGCTCACCCCGTCGCACCTGGTGCTGCTGGCGCAGCACGACCTGAAGGACCTCCGCATCCGCCGGCTGGTCGTGGGCGGCGAGGACCTGAAGTCGTCGCTGGCGCAGGCGATCCACGCGGCGTCGGCGGGGCGGATCGAGATCGAGAACGAGTACGGGCCCACCGAGGCGACCGTCGGCTGCGTGGTGCGGCGCTACGATGCGGAGGCGGATCTCGATCCCTCCGTGCCGATCGGGGCGCCGATCGCGAACATGCGCGCCTACGTGCTGGACGGGGCGGGGGAGCCGGTGCCGGCGGGGGTGGTGGGCGAGCTCTTCCTGGGCGGCGTGGGGATCGCGCGGGGCTACCTGGACCGGCCGCGGCTGACGGCGGAGCGCTTCATCCCCGATCCCTTCGGCGGCGAGGCCGGCGCGCGGCTGTACCGCACGGGCGACCTGGCCCGCTGGCGGCGCGACGGGACGATGGAGTTCCTGGGCCGCGGCGACGACCAGGTGAAGGTGCGCGGATTCCGCATCGAGCCGGGCGAGATCGAGGCGCGGCTGGCGGAGCACGCCGGCGTGCGCGAGGCCGTGGTGGTCGTCCGCGAGGACGCGCCCGGCGACCTCTCCCTCGCCGCGTACTACGTGGCCGAAGGCGACGCCGTGGGGGTGGAGGCGCTGCGCGCGCACCTGGCCGAGCGGCTTCCGGAGTACATGGTGCCGTCGGCGTACGTGGTGGTGAAGGCGTGGCCGCTGACCCCCAACGGCAAGCTGGACCGCGGCGCCCTCCCCGCCCCTGGCGACGACGCCCGGGCGCGGCCGGACCACGAGGCCCTCGCGACCGCCATGGAGGTGGCGGTGGCGGAGATCTGGGCGAAGGTGCTGGGCGTGGAGCGGGTGGGGCGCCACGACGACTTCTTCAAGCTGGGCGGGCACTCGCTCCGCGCGGTGCAGGTGGTGTCGCGCGTCCGCCAGGCGCTGGGGATCAAGGTGTCGCTGGGCCAGCTCTTCGACCGGCGCGTCCTGGCGGACTTCGCGCGGGCGCTGGAGGAGGCGGGCCGCT
>DASTNU010000421.1:0-2234 GCA_035720605.1 Longimicrobium sp.
CCGCGTCCTCTCACGCTCCAGCTCGGCGACGGCGACCTTGTGGTTCGTCTCCAGCAGCGGGAGCTGGGCGCGCGCCTCCACCATCTCGCGGCGCATGGCGGAAAGCAGGCCCGCCACCTGGTCTTCGGGCTCGCGCTTGCCCACCTCCGCCAGGAACGCGTCCCAGGTGCGCGCGAACAGGGTCTTGAGCTCGTTGATCATGCCCGCAAGGTAGGCGCACGGCGCCCCGCGGGTCAACGCGCGCGAGGCAGGGTCCGATTGTTGCTTTCGGCCCGGCTGCGACGTCATCCACCACGGAACCCCTCGCATGTCCAAAGCCGAGCCCGCGGTCTTCACCTTCCCGGGGATGCGCAACCTCAGCAAGGAGGAGCGCAAGTCCGTCACGCACAGCGACTTCTGGATCCCCGAGGCGGAGCGCGAGGTGTACAAGCGCGCGCTGATCGCGCTGAACGAGGCCGGGGTGCCGTACGTGGTGGCGGGGGCGTACGCCATCTACGAGCACACCAACATCATCCGGCAGACCAAGGACCTGGACCTGTTCTGCACCCCGGAGGCGGTGCTGGAGGCGATGCGGGCGCTGCGCGAGGCGGGGTTCATCACCCGGCTGGAGCAGTCGCACTGGCTGGCCAAGGCCATCAGCCGCGACAACCGCGACCACTTCGTGGACATCATCTACGGGATGGGGAACGGCCTGGCGCTCATCGACGAGGACTGGTACCACCACAGCACCCCGGCCATCCTGGCGGCCACGCAGGTGCGGGTGGCGCCGCCGGAGGAGCTCATCTGGCACCGGCTGTTCATCAACGAGCGCCACCGCCACGACATGGCCGACATCGCCCACCTGATCCTGTGCGTGGGCCACCTGATGGACTGGCAGCGGCTGATCGACAAGACGGAGGAGCACTGGCCGCTGCTGCTGTCGCAGGTGTTGATGTTCCGCTACGTCTATCCCGGCTACCGCGACCAGGTGCCGCAGTGGGTGATCCGGGCGCTGCTGTCGCGGGCCGAGGAGGCGGGGCGCGAGCCCCCCGCGGAGGGCGAGGAGCACGACCTGACGCGCGGCACCCTCATCTCGCGCTTCTCCTTCGCCATCGACGTGAACGAGTGGGGGTTCCACGACCTGCGGCGGGAGAAGGTCCGCGAGATGCAGGCGTACCCCGCCGTGATCACGCTGGAGGAGGCGGACGTGTGGGACGAGATGTCGGACCACGCGACCGCCGCGTCCGTTCCCGACGCGCAGGAAGCCGTTCTCTCCACGCAGGAGGCGAACAAGTGAAGGGACCACGCGGGGACGGGGGGCGCAGCGTGGAGCCCGTCGCGTTCGGGCGGCGCCGCGAGGACCGGCGGGCGCGGGTGGTGCGCGTGGCCGCCGTGGGCGACTTTCACTGCGGGGAAAAGGACGGCGGCCTGTACCGCGAGCAGTTCACGCGGGTCAACGACGAGGCCGACGTCCTGCTGCTCGCGGGCGACCTGACCCGGCGCGGCACGCCGGCGGAGATCGACGTGGTGGTGAAGGAGCTGGCGGACGTGCGCATTCCCATCCTGGCGGTGCTGGGGAACCACGACCACGAGAGCGGCCAGCCGGAGAAGGTGAGCGAGGCGCTGCGCGCCCGCGGCGTGCACCTGCTGGAGGAGGCGCCGTTCGAGCTGAACGAGCACGTGGGGTTCGCGGGCGCCAAGGGGTTCATGGGCGGGTTCGGCCGCTACACGCTCACCGCCTTCGGCGAGGCGGAGACCAAGACGTTCGTGGGCACGACGCTGGACGAGGTGCAGCAGCTGGAGTACGCGCTGCGCCGCCTGTCGACGCCCGTTCGCGTGGTGCTGCTGCACTACTCGCCCATCATGGAGACGGTGATGGGGGAGCCGGAGCAGATCTTTCCCTTCCTGGGGAACGACCGCCTGGTGGAGCCGATCGACCGCTTCAAGGCGGCGGTGGTCTTTCACGGCCACGCGCACCACGGCACCTTCGCGGGCAAGACGCCCGGCGGCGTCCCCGTCTTCAACGTGTCGATGGTGCGGGTGCGCGAGGACGCGAAGGCGGAGCTGTTCTACGTCCACGAGATCCCGGTCCCCGCGGCCGGCGAGCAGACGGAGCGGGAGCCGGACGTGGAGACGCCGGTGGGGGCGGTGGGGTGACCCCGGCCGCCACGGGCTGAAGCCCGCGGCTGTAACTGCCAGAAGCCCCGTCTTTGCTCGTTCCTCGCAAAACGGGGCTTCAACCTGCTTGTGGCGGC
>DASTNU010000422.1:0-2137 GCA_035720605.1 Longimicrobium sp.
CTACGTGGTGACCAAGGCCGCGCAGAAGGGATGGACGCCGGAAGAGACGGCGCACCGCTTCGGCGACCGGGTGGAGCTGGCGCTGCGGCGGCTGGGGGTGCGGATGGACGTCTTCAACCGCCCGTGCACCTCGCCGCACCACACGGAGCTCGTGCAGCGCTTCTTCCGGCGGCTGCACGAGCAGGGCGCGTTCGTGGCCAGGACGGAGCCCGCGCTGCACTGCGAAGCGTGCGACCGCTACCTCTTCGAGGCGCACGTCTCGGGCGGGTGCCCGCACTGCGGCAGCGGCTCCGACGGGTGCGCCTGCGAGGAGTGCGCCCTGCCCAACGCCTGCGCCGACCTGGTGGACCCGAGATGCAAGCGGTGCGGCGGCCGGGCCTCCGTGCGCCCGGTGGAACGGCTGTACTTCCCGCTCAGCCGCCACGAGGAGACGATCCGCGAGTTCCACCGCTCCGTGGCCATGAGCCCGCACGTGCGCGCCATGTGCGCCCGGGCGCTGGCGGAGGGGCTGCCCGACCTGGCCGTGACGCACGTGGCCGACTGGGGGATCCCGGTGCCCGTTGCCGGCTTCGAGGGGCAGGTGGTGTACGTGTGGATGGAGATGGCGCCGGGGTACCTGGCCGCCACGCAGCACCTGGCGGACGCCGGCGCCGTCCAGGGGTGGGAGCAGGTGTGGAAGGACCCGCGCGCGCGCATCGTACAGTTCTTCGGGTTCGACAACGCCTGGTTCCACGCGGTGCTCTTTCCCGCGCTGTGGAAGGCGTTCGACCCGGAGCTCCGGCTGCCCTCGGCGTTCGTGACCAACGAGTTCTACCTGCTGGAAGGGCTGAAATTCTCCAGCAGCCGCGAGCACGCCATCTGGGCCGCCGACTTCGCCAACAGCCAGCCGGCCGACGCGGTGCGCTTCTACCTGTCGCTGGACCGCCCCGAGCACACGCGCACCAGCTTCAGCGTTCCCGAGTACCGCGATACCGTGCGGCGCGAGCTGGCGGAGACGTGGATCCCCTGGCTGCACGCGCTGGGAGAGAAGGTGGAAGGCGAGTTCGGCGGCCGCGCCCCGTCCACGGGGCCGTACTCGCCGGCGCAGCGTGCCTTCCTCGCGTCGGTGCTGCAGTGCGTGCGCCAGGTGGAGAGCGCGCTGCAGGCGGACCGCTTCTCTCCCGCGGAGGCGGTGGTGGCGCTGTGCGGGCTGGTGCGGCAGGCGTCGCGGTTCGGCGTGGGCGAGCAGTACATGGCCGGGGTGCCGGACCTCTTCCACGACCGCCGCACCTCCATCGGGCTCGAGCTCCTGGCCGCCAAGACGCTCGCCCTGCTCTCCGCGCCGCTGATGCCGGACCTGGCGGGACAGATCTGGACGGCGCTGGGGTACGAAGCCGGCGGTCCCGGGCGCTGGGAGTCCATTCCCGCGTTCCTGCCGCACGGCCAGCGCGTGGATGGACTGCGCTCCATCGTGCTGACCGCTCCGGTGCCGGAAGAAGCGGCCCAGCCCACCGCCGCATCTGCGCCCGCGCTGGCAGCCGGCTGACCGGCGGCACCCCACGGTGGCCGGGGAGGGGGCGGCAGGACCGGCGGAGGGCTCGGGCTCTCCGCCGGTCTTCGTTCCTGGCCGCGCCGTGCCCCGTATCCTCTCATGCCCAGGTCCGGCAACTCAAAGATCTGATCGCGCAGAGGGCAGAGAAGCGGAGAGGCGGGGTGCGGTACCGGAATCGAGCGCAGGTCCCCGTTTCCCTCCCCCGGTTCATGGGGACGAAAGAAGAGCCTTGTAAAACGACAGGTCCGCAAGCACCTTGTATCCGCTTCTTTTGTGACGTCGCGAGACGACTCGCGGCGTCCCACGGCTCCCTCGACACAGGAGGACCTGATGAGACCCGTGATTCACCGCTTCCGCCGCGCTGGATTCGCCGCCGCCGTCGCCGGAGCGCTGGCGTTCGGGGCCGGGCAGGTGTTCGCGCAGCCCGCCGCAGTGGTCTGCAACAATCCCGACGCCGACGCCGTCTGCTACAGCCTTCCCTGGTGCGACAACTTCTGTCGGGGGATGGGGAGCATCGGCGGCGGCTGCTACCAGGGCTGCTGCTACTGCGCCTGAAGAAGAATGGCCTCACGCAGAGTCGGCAGAGGAAGCAGAGTTGTCCCTTGC
>DASTNU010000423.1:0-3018 GCA_035720605.1 Longimicrobium sp.
CGCCTCCCTCAGGAAGACAATCGCCGGCGCGAGGATTTACACTCTCCGAGGGGCGTCGCACCGGCCCGTGGAGCGCGTCCGGAGAATCTCTTTGCGTCAGGCGGCCTGCGCGGGCTCCAGCCGGTGCGCGGGGGCGTCGCCCCACAGGCGCTCCAGCTGGTAGAACTCGCGCGCGGCGGGGTGAAAGACGTGCACCACGAAGCTGAAGTAGTCGATCAGGATCCACCGGCCGCCCCGCTCGCCCTCCACGTTCAGCGGCCGCGTCCCCGACTGCTTCAGCTCGTCCACCACGTGGTCGGCGATGGCGGCCACGTGCGTGTCGCTGGTGCCCGTGGCGATCAGAAAGAAGTCGGTGGCCGTACTGATGTTGCGCAGGTCCATCAGCACCACGTCCAGGGCCTTGCGGTCGTGCAGCAGGTCCACGGCGCGGGCCACCTCGTCCGGCAGGTTCTTGATGCTCTGGTTCATCCCAGTCCTGTACGAGAAGTCCATCCGTCCCGAAAAACGGAGCGGCATCCGCGCCGCAACTTGCGCCATGCCGCCCGAGCGGGCAAGTCGGGTGCCGACGGGCGCCGCTCCCGGCCCGCAAAAGCGAGGGCGGCCTTCCACCCGGAAGGCCGCCCCGCATCCTGGTCCCGATCCCGTCCGCCGCGCTTACTCCTCGGCGATGACCCAGACCTTGATCTCCGGGCGCACCTGCGGGTGCAGGCGCACGGGGACGCTGCTCACGCCCAGCGCCTTGATCGGCTCGTCCATCTCGATCTGCCGGCGGTCGATCTGGATCCCCTGCTCCGCCAGCTTCTCCGCGATGTCGGCGGAAGTGATGGAGCCGAAGAGCTTGCCCTCCTGCCCCGCGCGGGCGTGGAAGGTGAGCGACACGCCCTCGATAGCGCCGGCGCGCTGCCGGGCCTCGCTCAGCGTCTCGGCGTCGCGGCGGCCCTGGGCCGCGCGCTCCGCCTCCAGGCGGCGGACGTTGGCCTGCGTGGCCTCGTACGCCAGCCCCTTGGGGATGAGGTAGTTGCGGGCGTAGCCCGGCTTCACGTCCACCACGTCGCCCGCGTCGCCCAGGTTCTCCAGGCGCTCCCTGAGGATGATCTGCATGATGATTCTCTCCTCGTGGGGGTCAGGCCTCGTGACCGGCGATGTAGGGCAGCAGGGCCAGGTAGCGCGCGCGCTTGATGGCGGTGCCCACCTGCCGCTGGTGCCGGGCGCACATGCCGCTGATGCGCCGCGGCAGGATCTTGCCCCGCTCGGTGATGAAGCGGCCGAGCGTCTTCTCGTCCTTGTAGTCCACGTTCCGGACCGCGCCCTCGCACATGGGGCAGGTCTTGCGTCCTCCGCGCATGGCTCAGGCCTCCCCTTCGTCTTCGGATTCTTCCTCGCGCTTCTCGACCGGCGGCACGGGCGTCGTGGGCAGGTTGCCCTCGTTCACCACCACCAGGTAGCGCAGAACGTCGTCGTCCAGCTTGAGCGCGCGCTCGAACTCCGGCAGCGCCTCGCCGGGCGCGCTGAAGTGCTCGACCACGTAGTAGCCGCTGGTCTGGCGTTCCACCGCGTACGCCAGCTGGCGGCGGCCCCAGTGGTCCGTCGCCGTGATCTCGCCGCCGTTCTTGCCCGTCAGCAGGCCGTGGTAGCGGTCGAGCTTCTCGTTCACCTGCGCCTCCTCCAGCGTGGGGGCGAAGATGTACACGATCTCGTAGTCCCTCAAAGGTCACCTGTCCTTTGGACATGAGGCCCCGCGCCGGTGCGCGCGAAGCAGGAGTAAAACGAACGCTCCCCCGTTTCCGGGGGAGCAGGAGATTATAGCGCATTCGCCCCCATCGTGCAACCGGGGGGCACCGCCTCTCTCCCCGCGTGCCGGCGGGGCCGCGTCCGGTGTGCGATTCCGGCGCCGTCACTCGTTTCCCTCGTCGGCGGGCCGGCCCCCACACGAGGAACGAGATGATGCGAACGCTGCGCTGCCTGGTGGTCTGTGGATGGATGGTCTCGCTCGTTCCCGTTTCCGCCGCGGCGCAGCCGGCCGCCGGTGACACGGCACGCGGCGGATGGCGCGGGGAGATGTCCACCCTGGGCATCAACGCGCTGCTGGGGGGCGGCATCGGCGGGACGGTGCGCGCGCTGCGCGGCGGATCGTTCTACGAGGGGTTCGTGGCCGGCGCGGCCGGCGGCACGCTGGTCTACGCGGGCAAGCGGCTGGCGGTGGAGCGCTGGTACGGCGCGGGGCTGGCGGGGCGGCAGGTGGCGGCGGTAGGCACCTCCATGATCCGCAACACGGCGGACGGACGCGCGCCGTTGGAACGGCTGACGGTGCCGGTGTGGATCGGCCGGCTGTACGTGACCACCTCGCCGCGCCTGTCGGTGCAGCCGCGGCTGGACCTGGCGGGCGCCCTCTCCACCGCGTACCAGGCGTTCGACGACCGCTCGGAGTTCGACCTGGGCCGCACCATCTCGGCGGGAGCGCCGGTGTTCCGCGTGTACGACGCGGAGCTGGAGTGGGTGGCGTTCCAGCGGGTGGGCGTGGTGCTGCTGCGCTACGCCGAGTCCGACCAGGGGCTGGAGGAGCAGCTTCCCGACGACGTGGGCGCGCCGATGGCGCAGTCCGCCGCGCACGAGCGCGTGCACGTGGTACAGCTGGACCAGGCCTTCCTGCTGCTCGCCGCGCCCGTCGAAGACTGGCTCCTGGGCCGCAACCCCACCACGGCCCGGCTGCACCGGTGGATCGACGTGGGCGCGGTCACCGCGGTGCTGGCCCTTCCCGAGCTGCTCATCCCCTACGACCGCCGTCCCTGGGAGCGCGAGGCGGACTTCCTGGCCCGCCTGCCCCGCTGAGCGGAAAAGCAGTTCCACGCAGGGGACGCGGAGGCACGAAGAGAGAACGCGGAGGTCTTGATCCTCAGCGCCCTCTTCTCTTTTCCTCCGCGTCCTCTGCGTGAAATTCTTCTTCCTCGGAAAGCAGAGGCTCCCATGCAGTGTGATGGAACGCGCGAAAAGGCCGGCGGCCCGGGAGAGATCCCGGGC
>DASTNU010000424.1:0-7108 GCA_035720605.1 Longimicrobium sp.
CGACCCACCACGCCACGTCCTTCACCCGCGCGGGGCCGAACGCGCGCAGGTAGGCCATCGCCAGCCAGCGCAGCGACTCGCCGGGGTCCGGCTTCTCCAGCGGATGGCCCAGCCACGCCTCCGTGCCGACGTAGCGAAGCACGTCGGTGCGCAGGCTGCCGCCCAGGCGCAGCACCAGCCCCTCGTACGCCATCACCCGCAGCGCCGTCATCAGGTTGGCGCCCATCCCGAACGCCTCCTGCGCCTCCGCCGGCGTCAGCGGCGTGCGCAGCAGCTCCGGCATGCGCTCCTTCAGCCGCGCGTACTCGTCCGGGGCGATCTTCGCGTACGCCAGGTTTCCCGCGAACTTCTCCAGCGGCAGCCGCACCGAGGCGAAGATGCGCGGCGCCGTCTCCACCGGCATCAGGTGGATGGAGCCGCGCGGGCCGGACAGGCGCAGCACCCGCCGCTCCTCCTCCTCCGCCTCCGCCAGCCACCCCGCGCCGAACGACCGGGTGCGGCAGAGCAGCGACAGCGGCGCGGAGGGATGGCTGCTGTACACGGCGACCACCTCGCGCAGCGCCTCCGCCGGATGGATCTCCGGGCGGTCGAGGAGCTGCCGGCGATAGCTCCAGGCGCGCAGGCGCTCCAGCTCCGGCGCGCTCACTTCTTCCACGCTCCCAGGAGCTTGCGCACCACCACGATCTCGCCCACGTGGTAGGCGTTGTGGTCCGCCACCAGCAGGATCTCGCGCAGGTAGGTCTGCCCGGTGCCGTGCGGGACCTCTGCGAACAGGTCCAGCGCGGGATCGGCGACGAGCTGCTTGAGCGCAGCCAGGTCGCCGCGGAAGCCGGCGATGCTCTCGTTCCACGCCCCCGAGCGCGGCAGGGTGGGGGAGTGGGGCCAGTAGTCCTCCGGCCAGCTCGGCTCCGTGTACGCCGGGTCGCGGCAGAACTCCAGGATGTCCCGCTGCGCCCGCCGGATGTGCTCCAGCAGCTCCCACGCGGAGTAGGGGAGCCCCTCCGGCCGCACGCCGCGCAGCTCCGGCGGCATTCCCTCCACCGCGTCGTCGAAGCTGGCGTGCGCGTCCTTCCAGTCCAGCATGCGCAGGAGATGAGTGCGTAGCGGATCGTCGGTCATGGGCGGGTCCTTGGAATCGGGCAGGACAAACGGAAAGGTTACAGGGGACAGGTTACAGCCTGCGATTGGCCGGCTTTCCCCGAGAGGGGTGTCCTCGAACCTCAACGGCGGTCGTCTTCCTGAGGGAGGCGCCGCGCATAACCTTCAGCCTGCACAGCACTCCGGCGCCGACCGAAGGATCTTGCCGGCGGAACCGCGGAGCTGGTACAGCGCACGAGGCCCGTGGTATGGCGGAGTAGATCCTTCGGTCGCGCGCAAGCGGTTGTGTGGCCGCGGGTTGCGGGTGGCGCTCCCTCGGGAAGACAACGCTCGCTTCTGCTACGAAGAGGCGCGCGCCGCAAGCTAGCGCCTGCGCCATCGTCCCGCATCGTTTGAACGATCCGCCCGCCGGACGTAGGTTGAGCGCCCTCCCGCGCGGCCCTCCGCCGCGCGCCACCCAATCCATCGATGCATCCGGATGCAGACGCTGATCGAACCCGCCGGCCCCACCTCCCCCGCCGAGTGGCGCCAGCTCGCGCGCGAGGTCTTCGCCGAGCTGATCGCCATCGACACCACCGACGGCGCCGGCGACGTGACGGTCGCGGCGGAGGCGGTCGCGCGGCGGCTGCGGGAGGCCGGCTTCGCGGACGAGGACGTTGTGCTGGCGGGGCCGCATCCGCGCAAGATGAACCTGGTCGCGCGGCTGCGGGGCACCGGCGCGCGCGGTCCGCTGCTGGTGCTGGCCCACCTGGACGTGGTGGATGCCGATCCCGCCGAGTGGTCCACGGACCCGTTCGAGCTGGTGGAACGCGACGGCTTCTTCTACGGCCGCGGGACCACGGACCAGAAGGCGATGGCCTCCATCTGGCCCGCCAACCTGATCCGCATGCGCCGCGAGGGCACGGTCCCGGACCGGGACCTGATCCTCGTGCTCACCGCGGACGAGGAAGGGGGCGAGCACAACGGCGCGCGCTGGCTCACGGAGAACCGCCGCGACCTGGTGGACGCGGCGATGGGGGTCAACGAGGGCGGCTACGGGCGAATGCGGGCGGGACGGCGCATCAGCAACAACCTGCAGGCCAGCGAAAAGGTGTACCTGGACCTGGAGCTCACCGCCCGCGGCACCGCCGGGCACAGCAGCTATCCCGACCCCGACAACGCCATCTACCACCTGGCCGCCGCGCTGGGCCGCGTGGCCGCGCACCCGCATCCCGTGCAGCTGGGCGAGGTGGCGCGGGCGTTCTTCGAGCGGATGTCGCGCATCGAGCGCGGGCCGATGGCGGACGACATGCGCGCCCTGCTGGCCGGCACCGCGGACGAGGCGGCGATCGCGCGCCTGGGCACCAATCCACAGTACCACGGGATGATGCGCAACACCTGGACGGCCACGCGGCTGGACGCGGGGCAGTCCAACAACACCATCCCGCAGACGGCGCGCGCCATCGTCAACTGCCGGCTGCTCCCGGGGCAGCCGGCGGAGGAGATGGAGCAGCGGATGCGCGAGGTGGTGGCGGACGAGCGGATCACGGTGCGGCAGGTGGCGCCGGCCAAGCCCAGCCCGCCCTCGCCGCTCACCCCGGAGGTGATGGACACGGTGGAGCGGGTCACGGGGGAGATGTGGCCCGGCGTGCCCGTGGTGCCGGTGATGGGGATCGGCGCGACGGACAGCCTGTACTTTCGCCAGGCGGGGATCCCGATGTACGGCGTCTGCGGCATCTTCCTGGACGTGGACGACGTGCGCGCCCACGCCCCCGACGAGCGCATCCACGTGCAGTCGTACTTCGAGGGCCAGGAGTTCCTCTACCGCCTGGTCCGCGCGCTGTCCTGAAAAAGAGGTTCTTCGTGGATTCGTTTCAGGCGCAGCGTACCCCTGTCATTCCGAGGGGGGGCGCCCCCGCGATCCTGGCGTGCCCGGATGCATGCGCGCCCACCGAGGAATCTACTCTCCCCTTCTGGTGGCGAGTGTAGTGCCTCAAGAGTTGCACGCGCTTTCGTGACCTTCTCGAGGATGTGCTGTCGGCCTCCGCCTTCGCGGCCGCTACCTCTCCGGATTTCGGCCGGAGGAAAATGGCGAGTCCAACGGCGCAGCGATGTCTTGCGCCTTGTCCCGCGCCTCGGACTCGACGCGTTGGGGAATGAGGCCGGCCGCACTGGGGCCGTACGGTCTTTGCCTTCAACTCGCCGAAATCTTCCGGGGCTTCGGCGTAAGGCATAAGGGAGGGGGACCGGCCTGGGCCGGTCCCCCTCCGTCGGCCCGCTGGCGACGGGGCTCGATCGCCAGCCGGAGACGTCCGCGTGCTCGCGGGGTCGTTCACGGAAGGCCGTGGCAGATTGGCGCATCCATCAAACAGCAGCCAGGTGGCTGCGGCCGGTTTTTAATTTGGAGACGCTTCCAGAAACTCGAAGGGTTCGGCGGCCGCGAACTGACCGGCCATCTCGCCGGCGAAGACCTGGCCGTCCTGGATGGTGAGCTTCATCACCCGCGCGCCGCGCTCAAGGTGGAGCTTGGACAGCGAGACCCAGAACGTATTGGGACGGGTCGCGGAGTCGAAGTAATACACCAGATTCTTCTGGTCCGACACCGTACGCCAGATAGTCGAGGAGAGATTCGGGTGGCCCGGATCCGTGATGCCCAGCGGGACGCTGACAGCACGCTGCACACTCAACACGCCCGCCACAGCCTGATAGGCATAGGACTCCCCGGGCACGCCCTTGCTGTAGTTGAGATCGAGCTGCTTCGGGATCGCGTCGAGGAGGAATGAAGCACGGACGAATCGGTCGGCTGCCCGGTTGGTGCCGGGCAGGAATGCCATACCACCGATGCCCGTCCAGTATTCATTGAGTGCAAGCTGCTCATCATAGAGCGGGGAATTCGTCATCACGGTGTATTCCTTGCCGTGATGGATGTTCAACTTGCCGCCGACATACTCGAAGATTGCGGAATCTCCCGAAGCGTCCGATATGGCCAGATGGAGGGCGGCTGCCGAGCCATCAGGGAGCTGGGGTGCGAGGAGAGTAAACGGCTCGTTCCTCAGCGCCTCGACCGCTTCGGCGACAGTCGCGTAGTTGTCCAGCACGTACTGCGGCCACGCTGCGATGGAGAGACACGACTGGCCGTCGACCGGCTTTCCGTAGTCCGACTCCACCAGGTAAAGGAGATTTGCGGCCAGTCCCTTTTCATTCAGGCCATCGGCGCTGCCTGCCTCATAACCAGAAACGACGACGCTACCGTACTTGGATGTCCACTGGATCGATCTTGCACCGGCTGCCCCGTCGCGCTCGATCCCTGCCGGAAATACCCATAGATTGGAAGCCATATCCTCGCCCCAATCCATATTCCGGCCCGTGATGACGGTAGTCTTGTCGGCACCAACGTAAAGTGTTCTCGTGCACATGGGCTTTCTTTCGTCTGAAGTCACCTGCCTCTAGCATCAATACCGCATTATACGTATTGCGAGAGGGAAGCGCAATGTTCGCATATGGAATTGACTCATCTGTGAGGCGTCACGCCCGTCTCGCGGATTCGCGGGATTTCGTGAATTTCTCGAAGATGTGCTGATCGCTTGCGGTCCAGACGAACGGCTTGGGGTCGTCGTTCCTGCGATCGATGTAGCTCATGATGTATTACGGATGCGATTTGCCATGGAGAGAGATATATGATCTCCCCACCCGCAAAGCGCTCCTCAGTCGGCGCTGAAGTTCCTGCACCGGCGGAGATTCCGTGGGCGCCTCCTTCGGAGTGACGGTTCGCGGCGCGAGGGGGAGTACCACGGGCGCACTTGCAACCCGATCCGCGCTGTCCTCCTAAGAAAGTCGCCGCGGTGGGAACCCGCCAATTGCCCACAATCACCGACTTTCTGGTGTGATGGGAGGCGGCACGCCGGCTACAGGCGCTGAAAAAGATCTGTCGCGCAGAGGAGCAGCGCCGCCGCCCGTCTCTGCCACTCTGCCGCTCTGCCGCTCTGCGTGCTTCAGTTCACCCGCTCCGTCACGATATCCGGAGAGCCAGCACCGGTGACGCGCAGGTGCGTCACGCGGCCGGATGCGTCGCGCTCGAAGACGTACTCGCGCTCCGTCTCGCGGATGAAGAAGCGCGCTTCCGTGGCGGACGCGGGAAAGAGGACGCGCGGCGCCGGCCAGTTGGACGCGAGGATGGAGAGCGCACCGTCCCTCGCCTCCACCGTGTAGAAGAACGGCTCGCCTTCCAGCAGGCCCTGGTAGCGGCCGGGCAGGTCACGCAGCGCGGCGGGATCCATCGCGGCCGCCGTCTTCTCCAACGGATGGAACCTGGGCCAGCCGTACTCGTGCGAGACGGCGCGCAGCAGCTCCTGCAGCAGGACGCCCCCGGCATCCGAGTTCGTCATCACCACGGCGCCCCGGCCCGTCCCGGGAAACAGGACCATCTGCACCTGGTAGCCCTTGGTGTCCCCGACATGGCCGAACCACCCCGCCGCCGTGCCCAATCCATTCAGCTGCAGTCCCAGCCCGAAGCCGGTTCCGTTCTCCCCCTTCTGCAGCGTCAGCATCTGCCGCGCGAGGGCGGGGGAGATGGGGCCGCCCCCGGCGCCCCTGGCCGCGTGGTGGACGGCCAGGGCGAACCGCGCCAGGTCCGACGGCGTGGTCCAAAGCCCGGCGGCCGCCATCTCCGGGTACCGGTGCCATCCGCCTGCGACGGGCCGCCCCTGCTGGTCGTGGCCCACGGCAATGCGCGGCACGCGGTCCGCCGCCACCTCGTAGCCGAAATCCGAGCTCATCATCCCGAGCGGCCGCAGCACCGCCCGCCGCATGTACTCCGGGAACGGCCGGCCGGTCACGTCCGTCATCATCTGCTGCATGACCGTGAAGCCGCCGCCGGAATAGCGCAGGATGGCGCCCGGGAACGTGTCCACCCGCACCGCGGCCGTGTTGGCGGGGCGCCTGCCCGTCCAGGATCTGCACCGTGGTGGGGACCGGCGCGGTGACGGCGTAGCCGGGAAACCCGTGCACCGTAAGCCCCGCGCTGTGGCTCACCAGCCGCCGCAGCGTCACCTTCTCGCGCGCGGTGAACGCGTTCTCCGGCACGCGCCAGGAGCGCAGATAGGTGTTCACGTCGGCGTCCAGCGAAACCGCTCCGCGCTCCGCCAGCAGCAGCGCGCCCAGCGCGGAGACGGGCTTGCTGATGGATGCCGCCTGGAACAGGCTCCCCGTGTCCGCCGCCACCGATCCGCCCGCCTGCAGCACGCCGTACCCCCGCGCCCACTCGATGCGTCCGTCGTTGATGACCGCGATGCTGGCGGCCGGCGTGTTCAGCGCCCGCATCCGCTCCGCGATGGACGCTCCCCGCACCGCCTGACCCGCGACCGCGACGGGCGGAAGGAGCGCGTTTTCCACCCGGCGGATGCGCGCCTCGACGGTGGTGTCCTGCGCCGCCCCGGGCGCGGCGGTGATGAGTGCCGCGATGAGGAAGCGGATGGTGTTCGCATCGATTTGCGTCGGCGGGAGGGGAGTGCGGCGAGTGATCGGCGGGTTGGATGGCGGGATGCGCCGGAAGGTTGAATCGCGCGGAGCCCTGGCTCCCGGCCGCGTTGTGGCCGGCCGCGGGGACACCCTATGTTGCAGCGGACCCACGCCATCCGCACCAGGAAAACTCAGCAATGCAAATCGCTCCCGCTGTCGCGCGCCTGCTGGCGGCCGCGCTCTGCCTGGCCGGGGTGCCGGGCGCCGCGGCCGGCCAGTTCACGATGGAGCAGGTCAAGAGCTACCCGTTCCCCACCGAGCTCTCGGCGGCGGCGACGGGTGCACGGGTGACGTGGGCGTTCAACGAGGAGGGCCGCCGCAACCTGTGGGTGGCCGAGGGGCCGCGCTTTCAGCCCCGGCAGCTGACGAGCTACACGGCTGACGATGGACAGGAGCTGAGCCGGGTGGAGCTCTCGGCGGACGGCCGCTGGGTGGTGTACATGCGCGGCGGAGACCAGGCCAACTGGGACTCGTACGTGCCGGTGAACCCCACCTCCAGCCCGGTCGCGCCGAC
>DASTNU010000425.1:0-3049 GCA_035720605.1 Longimicrobium sp.
CCCGTCCCCGCGGAGGAGATGCGCGAGTGGGTGGAGGCCACGGTGGCGCGCATCCGCTCCCTGGCGCCCCGGCGGGTGCTGGAGATCGGCTGCGGCACCGGGCTGCTCCTTTCCCGCGTGGCGCCCCACTGCGAGCGCTACGTGGCGACGGACTTCTCGCCCCGCGCGGTGAAGAACGTCCAGGCGCTGCGCGGGGTGCGGCCGGAGCTGGCGCACGTGGAGGCGCTGGAGCGCCGGGCGGACGACTTCGGCGGCCTGGAGGCGGGATCGTTCGACACCGTCGTCATCAACTCCGTCGCGCAGTACCTGCCCAGCCTGGAGTACCTGGCGCGCGTGCTGGAGGGTGCCGTGCGCCTGCTGGAGCCGGGCGGCCGCGTCTTCGTGGGCGACGTGCGCGACCTGCGGCTGCTGGGCGCCTTCCGCACCGCGGTGGAGACCTTCCGCTCCGCGCCCGGCCGCCCCGTGGCGGAGTGGCGGGACCGCGCGGAGCAGGCGCAGGCGCAGGAAGAGGAGCTGGTCATCGACCCAGCCTTCTTCTGGACGCTGGGCCAGGAGCTGGAGGCGGTGGCGCGGGTGGAGACGCTGCACAAGCGTGGCGCCTTTCGCAACGAGCTGACCGAGTTCCGCTACGACGCCGTCCTGCACGTGGGCGAGGCGGACGACGCGGGGTGCGCCCGCTGCGCCACCTGCGGCGGCGACCCGGGCTGCGCCGCCCTGGCCGAGGAGCTGGGGGAGGCCGTGGCGGGGTGGGAGGTGGAGCGCCTGACGCTCGCTTCCCTCGCTGCCCGGCTGCAGGGCGCGGAGGGCGGCCTGCGCGTGGAGGGCATCCCCAACGCCCGCGTCGGCGGCGCGCTGCGGCAGCTGGAGCTTCGCCGCGATCCGCGCGGGGTGGAGACGGTGGACGACGTCCGCCGCCGCGCCGCCGCCGAGGGGGTGGATCCCGAGGAGCTGTGGCGCCTGGCCGAGTCGCTGGGGTGGAGGGTGGAGGTGCGCCTGGCCGACTCCGGCGACGCGGGGCGGATGGACGCGCGCTTCACCCGCGCGGCGGAGGGCGAGGCGCGGCGGCCGTTCCCCGCGCGCACCGCCCGTCCGCGGCTGGAGCCCTCCGCGTACGCCACCGATCCCCTGCGCGGGCGCCGGACGGGCGTGCTGGTGCGCCGGCTGCGCGACCACCTGGGCGAGCGGCTGCCGGAGTACATGGTGCCGGCCTCGTACGTGGCGCTGGACGCCTTTCCGCGCACCCCCAACGGCAAGACCGACCGCAAGGCGCTCCCCGCGCCCGAAGGCGACGCCGTCGCGCGGCGGGCGTACGAGGCGCCGGCGAGCGAGACGGAGAGCGTGCTGGCGGAGATCTGGTCGGAGCTGCTGGGGGTGGAGGGGATCGGCCGCCGCGACAACTTCTTCGAGCTGGGCGGCCACTCGCTCCTCGCCGTCCGCCTGGTGGAGCGGATGGGGCGCCGCGGGCTGCACGCCGAGGTGGGCGCGCTCTTCACCGCGCCCACGCTGGCGGAGCTGGCCGCCGCGGTGGGCGGCGCGTCGCCGGGGGTGGCGGTGCCGCCCAACGGCATCCCCACCCCCTGCGACGCCGTGACCCCGGAGATGCTGCCGCTGGTGCAGCTGACGCAGGGGGAGATCGACGCCGTCGCGGCCGGGGTGCCTGGGGGCGCCGCCAACGTGCAGGACGTGTATCCGCTGGCGCCGCTGCAGGAGGGCATCCTCTTTCACCACCTCGCCACGGCGGAGGGCGATCCCTACCTCTTCCCGGCCCACTACGCCTTCGACAGCCGGGAGCGGCTGGACGCCTGGGTGGCGGCGCTGCAGGCGGTGGTGGACCGGCACGACATCCTGCGCACGTCGCTGGCGTGGGAGGGGCTGCCGGAGCCGGTGCAGGTGGTGTGGCGCCGGGCCCGGCTGGAGGTGGAGGAGCTGGAGGTGGATGCGTCCGTCGGGGACGTGGCCGCGCACCTTTCCGCGCGCTTCGACCCCCGCCGCGCCCGCATCGACGTGCGCCGCGCGCCACTGATGCGCGCCCACGCGGCGCGCGACGGCGACCGCTGGCTGCTGGTGCTGCTCGTCCACCACCTGGCGAGCGACAACACCGCCGTCCGCGTGCTGGCGGACGAGGTGGCGGCGCACTTGCTGGGCCGCGCGGCCGACCTTCCCGCGCCGCTGCCGTTCCGCGACTACGTGGCGCAGACGCGGCTGGCCGTGGCCCGCGAGGCGCACGAGGCGTACTTCCGCGCGCTCCTGGGCGACGTGGACGAGCCCACCGCGCCCTTCGGCCTGCTCGGGCTCCCCGCGGACGCGCGGATGGCGGACGCGACGCTGCAGGTGGACCCGCGTCTGGCGGCGCGGCTGCGCGAGCGGGCCCGCCGGCTGGGGGTGACCGCGGCCAGCCTGGTGCACCTGGCGTGGGCGCAGGTGCTGGCCCGCGTCTCCGGCCGCGGCGACGTGGTGTTCGGCACGGTGCTCTTCGGGCGGATGCAGGGCGGGGAAGGGGCGGACCGGGTGATGGGGCCGTTCATCAACTCCCTCCCCCTGCGGGTGCGGATCGGCGCGGAGGGGGTGGAGGAGAGCGTGCTGGGGGTGCACCGCCAGCTGGCCGGGCTGCTGCGCCACGAGCACGCCTCGCTGGCGCTGGCGCAGCGGTGCAGCGGCGTGGCGGCCCCGGCGCCGCTCTTCACCGCGCTCCTGAACTACCGCCAGCGGCGCGACGCCGGCGCGGACCGGGTCCGGGCGCTGGAGGGGGTCCAGCCGCTGCGGGGGGAGGGACAGGGACGGTCGAACTATCCGCTCACCCTCTCGGTGGACGACCTGGAGCGGGGGATGTCGCTCAAGGTCTTCGCGCCGGAGTCCGTGGGTCCGGCCGGCGTGTGCGCCATGGTGCACCGCGCGCTGGAGGGCGTGGCCGAGGCGCTGGAGGCGGCGCCCCGGCGGCCGGTGGGCGAGGTGGACGTCCTTCCCGAGGCGGTGCGGCGGCGGGTGGTGGAGGGATGGAACGCCGCGGAGCCCGAGCCGGCGGGCGGTGCCTTCGTCCACCAGCTCTTCG
>DASTNU010000426.1:0-3999 GCA_035720605.1 Longimicrobium sp.
CGCTCGTCATCACCCAGGAACGCGGCGCCGCAGAGAACTCCTCTGCGGCTCCGCGTCTCTGCGTGAGAATGCAGTTTCTCTTTTTACCACGTCCGGCAAAACGGTGTCATTCTGACTCTGAGGGAGGCGCCGCAACGGACCCTGCGGGTTCTACCGCTGCCCGTGCGCCGACCGGAGAATCTGGTGGATGGGCGCACCGCCCTGTCGGTCACGACCTTCTGCGCGAGAAACCGCGCTCGACGGGCCGCACCGTTGCCCGACCAGATTCTCCGGCCGGCGCACCTGCTCCCGCGCGAGTCGAAGGATCGCGAGGGCGCCTTCCTCAGAATGACAGCGATCCTTCCGCGCGGTGGCTTTCCGGATTCGGCGTCACGCCACCTGCGCAGCCCCGCCCTCGATCAGTCGGCCGCGGCGGAAGATGCGCATGCCGCTGGCGGTGCCGTGCAGCAGCAGGCGGGCGTCCGGCGCGCCGTACGCCCGCATCAGGTCCAGCATCAGCGGCTCCTCGCCGCCCCAGGGGTAGGCGTACACCAGGTCGAAGTCGTCCAGCGGGTGCCCCAGCTCCAGGTATCCCGACACCCCCTCGCCGATCGTCCCCGTCCGCCCGTCCCCGCCGCGCGGGCGGTAGCGGTAGCCGGCGGGGAGAAAGCTTCCCGCCGCGAACCGCGCGCCGGAGCCGTGCCGCTCCGCCAGCCCGCGGGCCACCTCCACCAGCTGCGGGTCCAGCTCGATGCCGTACGCCTGGAACCCCAGCAGGTCCGCCATGATGGTGATGACGCCCGTGGCCGAGCCCCACTCCAGGAAGCGCAGCCCGGGCGCCCGCAGGGCCAGCAGCGTCCCCAGCACGATCTCGTAGTCCGCCGCGACGAACGGATGGAAGTGCTTCTGGCGCACCTCCTCGTCGAAGCGGTCGAACAGGTCGCGGCCTTCCTCCGCCACCGCGCCGAGCCGCGCGCGCAGGGCAGGGTCCAGCCCGGAGGCGGCGGCGTCCACGGCGACGGCCATCACTCGTCCTGCGCGTCGGGGTCGAAGTCCGCTCCCATGTCGCCGTCGCCCTGCGCCACGGCGTCGCTCTCCTCGCCCTCCTTGCGCAGCCGCTTGCGCTCGGCCTTCTCGGCCTGCTTCTCCTGGCGCTTGAGCTCCTTCTGCCGCTTCTGAAAGTCGTAGTTGGGGCGTCTCGCCATGCCGGGACTCCTTTTCGTGAGCTGCGTTTCCCCGCATCGCGAGTCGGCGCGGGGGTCGATCTCCTGGCCAGTCCACCGGCCGGCGAGCCGTGTCGACCACAAGGGGTGGACGCACGGCGGATGGTGCCGCGCGTCCCCCCGTGCGTCACCAGACCGGCTGCACCACGTACAGCACCTCCACGCGGTCGTTGCGGTCGGCGTCGTAGAACTCGGCGACCTCGTAGTCGCCGGAGCGCACGCGCAGGATGCGCGGCCCCTCCGGCTCCGCCACCCAGAAGCCGACCAGCGGCTGGTCGTACCCCAGGGTGATGGCCTGCAGCGCCAGCCGTCCGAAGACGATGTCGCCCAGCACGCCGATCAGCCCGCCGCGGTCCAGCCGCGTGCGGTCGTCCGGGCGGCGGAAGATGACGTCGCCGATGCTGCCGCGGCTCCACAGGGTCCCCGCGCGGCTCCCCAGGCCGAAGCCCTTGTCGATGCACCACTCCCGCCCCCACACCGGGTGCCCCTCGCCGCTGCGGCAGAAGGCGGGGGCGTTGGCCCGCGGCATCCGGTCGCCCAGGCGGCGCATCCGCCAGCCGCCCAGCTCGCCGGCGCGGCGGTCGTCCAGGTCCAGCAGCAGGTCCCCGCGGCGGTTCAGCACGCGCACGCGCCCGTTGTCGCTTCGCACGTCGAAGGCGTCCGCCGCCAGGCCGCGCGCGTGCCCCCGCGCGATGGCGCCCACCGCCGCCCGCTCGCCGGCGCGCTGGCTGCTCGCCATCCGCCGCTGCCCCGGCGGCAGCGCGTCGATGCGCGCCTGCAGGTCGCGCCCGCTCATCCGGTGCCGCCCGCCCTCGCCCGACCCGCTGTTGCCACGTGCTTCGCCGGAGCTGCCGCGCCCGCTCCCGCCCGCGGACGACGCGGAGGAACCCCGCTCGTCGCTTCGCGAGGCCGCGTTCCCCGAGTTGCCGGGCCCCTCGCTGCGCGTCACCGCGCTGGACGAACTGCCCTTTCCGCGCTCCTCCGTGCCGCTTCCACCGGACGCGGACGAGCGGCCGGAGCCCTGGCCGCTCCCCTGGCCAGATCCCTGCCCCTGGCCGCGCCCCTGCCCGCCCTGCGTCGAGGGCCGCGCGTCGTTGCCGCCGGACCGGCCGCGGCTCTCGCGCGCTTCCTGGCCGCCGCCCTGGCCCCGGCCCTGCCCGCCGCCCTGCGCGTTGCCCCCGCCCTGCCCCTTCCCCTGCTGCAGCACGCCGTCCAGGCCCGCAACACTCGAGCGCTCGTCGTCCGTGGCGCTGGCCAGAGGAGCCGCCGCCGCCGTCCCGGCCCCGGCGACGGTCAGCGCGACCGCCGCCAGGGCGCATGTAATCCTGCTCATCGCTGCATCTCCGGTCTCGGTTCCAGGCCGCGCGAACGCGGCCGCAGGCTCCCGGGAGCAAGGAGCCTGCCGCAAAGACGACCGGGCGTACGAAGAAGTTACTTCACTCGATGGTGATGGACGCCGATCCGCACGCCACCGCGGCCGGCGTGCTCCGCGTCGGACCATCGTTTTCCACGATCCGGGATCAGGCGGTGATGCGGCGCTGCTCGATGCGGCGCACGGCCTCCGCCGCCAGCTCGCGCAGCACGCCGACGTCACGCGCGGAGAACGGCCGCTGCTCCAGCCCCACCACGCACACGTTGCCCAGCACGTAGCCGCGCGACGAGATCATCGGCACCCCGGCGTAGCAGCGCACGCCGTCCTGCGTAACCAGCGGGTTGGTGCGGTGCTCGGGGTGCGCCTCGGCGTTCTCCACCACGAACGCGTCGCGGGTGCGCACGCTGGTGGCGCAGAACGACCACTCCACCGGGTGCCCGCGCGTGTCCTCCAGCCAGAGCCCGGCGGGGCCGTGAAAGCCGGCCACGTGCAGCGCCTCGTCCAGCACCACGCTGATCAGCGAGACGGGCAGCTCCAGCCGCGCCGCCGCCTCCGCGGCGATGTCCGCCAGCAGCGCATCGACGTCGTCCGCGAGCAGGTCCAGCTCCACGATCTCCCGCAGCCGCTCCTCGTCGTACAGCGGGTCGATGGCCGTCATCGCGCGCCTCCCGCGGGAACGGCCCGGGCTGCGAGGCGGGCGTGGGTGCGCAGGCGGATCTCCACCGAGCGGGCGACGGCGGCGGAGGGGCCGCCCTGCGCCGCCAGCATCTGCACCGCGCGGACGAGCTGCGCCTGCGTGCTCACGCCGCCCACCACCAGGCCGGCGTCGCGGCAGGCGCGGAACCACCGCTCGTCGCCGCGTTCCGGGCCAAAGACGCGCCGCAGCGACGCGAGCGCGTCCGCCTCCACGGGCTCGCGCAGGTCGTAGCCCGGCAGGCGGGCCGGGCTGCTCGGGGGTGAGAGCATCGATTCCGCAGGGTCGGCGTGGTCATGCGGGTGGATTCGATGGAATACGGGCGCCGGCGCCCGTCCGGATCTCCGCCCCGTCCGTGCCTTCGGCGAACGCGCCACAACCTAGCACCGGGCGGGACGCGGGGCGAGCCGGGCGCGGGAGATCCATCGCCGCGCCGCCGGTTCCGCGCCCGGATGCAGCACGGGCCGGCGGCGGAGCATCCATCGCCGCGCCGCCGGTTCCGCGCCCGGATGCAGCACGAGCCGGCGGCGGAGCATCCATCGCCGCGCCGCCGGTTCCGCGCCCGGCGGTTGAAACCGCTGCTGCAACGTCACGAAGTCCGCCTGCGCGGACTCGGGTGGGCGGGATCGCGCCGGGGATCGGGCCACCAGGTTGGGACGGTAGATTCCTCGGAATGACAGTTTGAGCGCGGGATTGGGTTCTCCCTCTCCCCACGCAGTCTGTGGGGGAAG
>DASTNU010000427.1:0-2317 GCA_035720605.1 Longimicrobium sp.
CTTCGTCCACAACATGCGCCCGCTGGAGGTGGACCGCCGCCTGATGGCCGCGCTGCCGACCGTGAAGTTCATGCACGGCTACTTCGGCACGTGCGTCAGCGGCCAGAAGGCGCACCTCTTTCCCGTCCCGCAGCTCTGCGCGAAGCCGTTCGGCCCCGGGTGCATCCCCATCTACGCCACCCGGCGCTGCGGGCGGATGCGTCCGGGGTACGTGGCGCAGGGCTACCGCTGGGCCGGCGAGCAGAACGGCATGTTCGGCGGATACGCCGCCCTGGTCACCGCCAGCCGCCACATGCGCGACGAGTACGTGCGCAACGGCGCGCCGCCGGACCGCGTGCACGCCATCCCCCTCTTTCCCACCCTCGCCGGCGATCCCGCCCCGCCGCCCCGCGACTTCCACCTCCTCTTCCTGGGCCGCATGACGCCGGTCAAGGGGGGCGACGTCCTCCTGCGCGCGGTCGCGGATGCCTCCACCCGCCTCGGCCGCCGCGTCCCGGTGACGATGGCGGGGGACGGGCCGCAGCGCGCCGCGTGGGAGCGGCTGGCGGCGCGGCTGGGGGTGGACGCCGCCTTCACCGGGTGGGTGGACGACGACGCGCGCGCGGCCCTCTTCCGCGCCGCCTCCGTCCTCGTCGTCCCCAGCGTCTGGCCGGAGCCGTTCGGGCTGGTGGGCCTGGAGGCGGGCGTGTTCGGCGTGCCGTCCATCGCGTTCGACGTGGGCGGGATCGGCGAGTGGCTCGCGGACGGCGCCAACGGCTGGCTGGTCCCCGGCCGCACGCCCCGGGCCTCCGACCTCGCGGACGCGCTGGTGCGCGCGGCGCGGGAGCCGGACGCGGTGTTGCGGATGCGGGCGGGTGCGCGGGAGGCGGCGGAGCGGATGTCGCCGGGACGGCACGTGGAGGCGCTGGAGCGCGTGCTCGCAGCCGCCGTACCGGCGGTGGCGGGATGAGCGCGCCCGTCTGGCACCTGCTCTCGGCGGACCGCGGCGGCGGGGTCGCCGGCTACGCGGAGCTGCTGGCCGCGGCGCTGGCGGACGCCGGGCGCGAAGTCCACTACTGGGTCCCCACCCCGTACTACGGGCCGCACACGCTGGCCGTCGCGAAGCACGAGCTCTACGGGCTGGACCCGGCCTCGTTCCGGCGGATGGGCGCCGCGCTGGACCGCTTTCCCGCGCCGCGGCGGCTGCTGGTGCAGTACGCGCCGCAGGCGTGGGGAATGCGCGGGATGAACGTCCCCTTCTGCAGCTGGCTCCTGGCGCGGCGGCGGGCGGGGGACGACGTCCGCGTCATGTTCCACGAGCCCTTCTTCCCCTTCGGATGGCAGCGCCCGCAGCGCAACCTGCTGGCGGCGGTGAACCGGTGGATGGCGTGGCTCCTCCTCCGCGCCTCCACCCGCGCGTACCTTTCCATCGCCGCGTGGGAGGCGCTCCTCCGTCCTCTCGCGCCGCCGGGGCTGGCGTTCACCGTGCTGCCGATCCCGTCCACCACCCCCTTCGTGGACGATCCCCTCCAGGTCTGCGCGAGGCGCGAAGAGATCGCCGGTCGCACGGATCGCCCGGTCTTCGTGCACTTCGGGACGTACGGCCAGCTGATCGCGCCGATGCTGCGGGACGCGCTGCGGGCGCTGATCGAGCGCCGGCCGGACGCGCGCATCGCGCTGCTCGGCCTGAACGGGCCCGCCTTCGCGGACCGGCTGCGCGCGGAGGACGCGCGCTTCGCGGATGCGCTCGTCGCGCCCGGCTTCCTGGGCCCCGAGGACCTTTCGCTCCACCTGCAGGCCGCCGACGCCGCCATCCAGCCCTATCCCGACGGCGCGGACACGCGGCGGACGTCGCTGATGGCGTGCCTGGCGAACGGTGTCCCCACGGTGACCACGCGCGGCCGGTTCACCGAGGAGCTGTGGACGCGGTCGCCGCTCGCCCTGGTCGACGCCGCCCGGCCGGAGCGGATGGCGGATGCGGCGATCGATGCACCCGGCCCGGCGGACCGGGAGGCGCGGGGGGCGGAGATCCGGGCGTTCTACCGCGGCCACTTCGCGATGGAGCACACGATTGGGCGGCTGCTGGCGGACGAGGGTGGGGGATGAGGATCCTGCTCGTCGGGGACTACCCGGCGGACCCGCGGCTGGGCTCGGCCAAGGTCTACTACAAGCTGCGGGAGGAGCTCGCCGCGCTGGGGCACGACTGCGACCTGCTGATGGCGGCGGAGATCGGCGCGCGGCCGGCGAGCTGGCGGGTGCGGCAGACCATCTCTCCCTGGCTGGCGGACCGCGCCATCCGCCGCGCCTTCCGCGAGCGCGGCCCGTACGACGTGGTGGA
>DASTNU010000428.1:0-2649 GCA_035720605.1 Longimicrobium sp.
GCGCGTTCATCGCCTACGGCTTCGTGCGCGACGTCGGCAACACCACCGGCTGCGCGGCACAGCACCCCACCGGCGGCGGCGCCGGGACCTTCTTCTTCTGGCACCCCTGCCGCGGCTCGGTGCGCTTCGGGCGCGTGCCCACGGCCCAGACCAACTGGGACGACGCGAACATGGACGACTTCACCTTCGCGGGCGGCAACCAGGTGACCGCCAGTGGCTACGGCGCGTTCGCCTTCGGTGACCAGGTGACCGCGAGCTCCACGGTGGGCGTGGGCTTCGGCAGCGGCGTGACGGTGAGCGGCACGGCCGGGTTCAGCGCCGGCGCCAGCAACGTCTGCTCCGGCTTCGCCTGCACGGCCATCGGCTACACGGTGCGCGCGGGCGGGCAGGGCTCGGTGGCGCTGGGCTACCGGACGACGGCCAACAACGACTACTCGGTGGCGCTGGGGTACCGGGCCAGCAACAACACCCACACCGGCACCATGGTGATGGGCGACGAGTCCACCACCGACTCGGTGCGCAACCAGGCGGACAACGAGTTCCGCATCCGCTACAACGGCGGCATCCGCATGCGGGTGAGCACGGCGGCCAACGGCAACACGCCGGGCGCCGGCGGCAACGTGGGGTGCGACCTGACGGTGGCGGTGCCCAGCTGGACCTGCGCGTCCAGCCGCACGCTGAAGGAGAACTACGAGCCGGTGAACGGCGAGGACGTGCTGATGCGCATCCGCTCCGTGCCGGTGACCACCTGGAACATGATCGGCGGCGACGCGAACGTGCGGCACCTGGGACCGGTGGCGGAGGACTTCTGGGGCGCCTTCGGGCTGGGGCTGGGCGAGACGGCCATCGGCCTGGGCGACATCGACGGCGTGACGTTCGCCGGCGTCAAGGCGCTGGAGGCGCGTACCGTGGATCTTCAGCAGCAGCTGGACCGCCGCACCTCGCAGGTGCTCGAGCTGGAGGCGCAGGTGGCCGACCAGGCGCGCATCATCCAGGCGATGGAGGCCCGCCTGCGCGCGCTGGAGGAGAAGCCATAGCTCGATAACGAGGGAGATCTCACGCGGAGACGGGGAGGGCGCGGAGCCCCCCTCTCCGGCGTGGGACGGGCCGGTCGATCGGAACCGTGACGAGGGGCGGCGGACCATGCGTGGTCCTCCGCCCCTCCGCGTCCTGGAACGGATGTCTTGCGCCCCCATCCCCTGATGGTGCGTATTGGATGGGGGAGGGAGGACTTTCCCCCCGCGTACCGGCGTATCCCCATCCCCGCATCCCTGCGCAGGCCCGATGGATCCCGTCAGCCAGACATCGCAGGTGAAGGTGGACGGCCTGGAGGTAAAAGCGCCGGCCTCCGCCGACATCTTCGTCGCCTGCGCCAGTGACGCCGGCGAGTGGGCCGAGCGGTTCATCGACATGCTCACCCGGCCCGGAGCGCGGGTGGACAGCGCGGCCGAAGGAACGCGCTCGTCGGTCCGGCAAAAGCCGGGTTCCCAGCGGTACGCGGCGTTCGTCGCGCTCGTCACGCCGGAGTACGTGGCGAACAACGAGGCGGGGATCGACACCTCCGCCTTCATCGGCCCGGGGGGCGGCGGCACCAGGCGCTTCGCGGTGCACCTGCGAAGTGCGCCGTGGCAGGAGCTTCCGTGGATGGCGCGCTTCACCCTTCTGCCGGCGGACGGCAGCGCCGTGCTGGATGCGGACGATCCGGACCGGGTGCTGGCGGAGATCGCGGAATCCGTTCGCGCGCAGGTGGATGCGTCCGCGGCGGAATCTCCGCGCGACGCCATCCCGTCGACGGCGGGCGAGTCCCCGCTCGATGCCCTGCTCGCGCGGTATCCGATGGAAGAGGCGGTCCGCGAAATATTCGTCATGGCGTATTCGATTGCCAGCAGTCACCAGCCGCCGCGCCCGCTCGGAAGCTCGCTGCTGATGTCCAGTGCCGCGCTCACGCGCAACGTCCTCGATCCGGCGCAGCAGTGGTTGAGCGATCAGCTCGGCACGGAACGCATGGAGGGACTCGTCCGCGAAGCGCTGAGCGCGTCCGGAAGAATGCCGGCCGAGGTGTTCAGCGTGGGCGCGTCCGCCATCGTTGACGGTGCCGCCGTGATCGCGCGGGAAGCCAGCGGCACACCCTCCATCTGCGTCCGGCACCTGGTCGGCTCGCTCATCACCACCCAGACGGGGGCGCTGGCGTACGTCCAGGCCAGGGGTCTCACGGCGGAGGAGCTGCGGGAGCGGTACTTCGCCTTCGTCCAGAACCAGGGCGACGACGACGCGGCATGGGCGCGCACCCTTGGCCTCCCCCTTTCCGAGCCGCGTCTGCTGGCCCACTTCGACGCGGACGACAGCCGCAGCGAGGACTTTCTGGACGTACGGCCGGACGTGCTGGCGTTCGCGGGGCTGATCGCCGCGCGGACGCTCACGCCGCCGCTTTCCATCGGCCTGTTCGGCGAGTGGGGGTCGGGAAAGACGTTCTTCATGCGGATGCTGCGCCGCGAGGTGGACCGGCTGGCCCAGCAGGCGGATGCGTCGTCCGCGATGCAGCGCGACCTGCCCTTCTGGAAGCGCATCATCCAGATCGAGTTCAACGCCTGGCACTACACGGAGGGAAACCTCTGGGCCAGCCTGGTGCAGCACATCTTCGAGAACCTG
>DASTNU010000429.1:0-2022 GCA_035720605.1 Longimicrobium sp.
GGAGCGGGGGGGGGGGTTGGGGTGATGGTGCGGCCGGCGCCGGCCGTCCGGCCCTCACCCTGAGCGGGTAAACCCGCCGCAACGACTGCGGAAAGCCCCGCAAACTGCGCGGGGCTTCAACCGCAACTCCTTTCCACACGACGAGATGTCATCCTGAGGGAGGCGCCGCGCGGATCCCGGCCCACGCACGATCCCCTGGCGCCGACCGAAGGATCTACTCGCCCGACCTGGTGGCCAGTCCCGGCGCGGAGATCCGGCCCTCACCCTGAGCGGGTAAACCCGCCGCAACGACTGCGGAAAGCCCCGCAAACTGCGCGGGGCTTCAACTGCTCGATAAACGCAGGGCCCCTCCTCCGCCGATGCGGGAGAGGGGCTCCTTGTTCATCCCGGCGGCCGCTGGGTGGGTGCGGGCGGCGGCGGCGGGGGTGGCGTCGGCGCGGGCTCGTCCGGCTCCGGGGGCTGGACGACGGGGCGCTGCGGCGCGGGCGGATTCGCGGGCGGAGGAGGTGCGGGGGGCGTGGAGGGCGGCGGCTCGTCCGGCTCCGGCGGTGCGACGACGGGGCGTGGCTGCGGACGCGTCGGCGCCGGGATCGTATCGGCGGCGGCGGTGTCGGCGCGGGCGGTGTCCGGTGCCGGGGGGACGGAGTCGGCGCGCGGGACCACGTTCCTGAAGCGCCGGGGGTCCATGAAGATGCGCCCGGTGATGCGCACCGTTCCCGCATCCGGCGCCTGCACGGTGCCGAGCACGGCGTGCGTCAGGCCGACGGACACCTCAAAGGGGACCCGCGCCCGGCCGCGCGCGTACGCCTGCAGCGACGAGTAGCGCATCCCGATCCCCAGCGCGTGCATGGCGCCGCCGGTGCGCCACTCCGCCGGCAGCGGCAGCACGCTGTCCGGCGCGGTGTAGCGGGTGCGCCCCTGCGCCAGGAGAGCGTACTCGGCGTTGAACGAGATCTCGTCCGTCAGCCGCCAGCGCGGCGTCACCGAGAAGGCGACGCGCGGGCCCGGTGCGCGCTGCACCGTCACCAGGGCGGAATCGCCCGGAAAGAGCCGCGCCGGGCCGTACGCCTGGCGCACCACGTCGGTGGGGAAGAGGAAGTCGGCGCTGGCGGAGACGTTTGCGTACCACCGCTGCGTCAGGAACACGTCGTTCAGCACGTCCACTCCCACGCCGAAGTGCCCGCCCAGCGGCGGCACCTCGGTGGCGAAGCGCGTGTCGCCGCTGCCGGTGGGCAGGCGCAGGCGCGCGCCCACCACGGTGCGCAGCCCACGGCGCACCACGCTGTCCGGGAACGGCCAGCCGGCGGGGCCGGGGATGAGCAGGAAGCGCGCGCCGAGCTGGACGTCGCCCAGGTGGTACGGGCGGCGGGTGGAGCCCAGCCCCAGCGCGGCGATCTCCTCGTCCGTCAGCAGCGCGGCGAGCTGCTCCTGGGCCAGGAGCTCCTCGAAGGTCACCGGGGTGGGGGGGAGCACCAGCGTGTCGGCCGGGTTGATGGCCCGCAGCCGGCTCTGCAGCTCGCGCCCCGCCGGCGAGTCGCGGGTGGGAAGGAGCAGCCCGCCCCCCAGCGCGCCGAAGCGCGGGTCCACCCGCTCCAGCTTTGCACGGTTGGCGGCGGCCGCCGTGTTCACCCCCAGCGTGCCGCCGGCCAGGTACGGCCCGAACACCACGGTCCCGCTCCGCTCCAGGGGCACCGTCGCGAAGACGGTGAGGCGGTCGCTGAGCCCGTAGCGCAGCGTCAGCGGCGCCTGGCGCAGGTCCGCGGCCAGGCGAACGGAGGGCGCGCCGGCGGTGACGGAGTCCGGCACCTGGCCGGCCTCGGGGTCGGTGGTGCTGGCGAACAGGTCCGCGAGCCCGGAGCGCGCGGTCTTCTCCGCCCCGCCGATCAGCCGCTCGGAGATGGGCAGGTACGCGAAGGCCAGGTCGGAGCCCAGCGGCACGCCGTCCAGCCGGTCGTCGTAGCGCGTGTACAGGCCGGTGGCGCTCACCTCCAGCAGCCCGCGGGGGAGCACCCACGCCTCCGC
>DASTNU010000430.1:0-2110 GCA_035720605.1 Longimicrobium sp.
GCACATGGCCGAAATCCCCTCACTCCCGCAGCCTCCGGAAACCGTAGCTACAATCCGCGACTTCGCTCGCCGGCGCGTAGAGGAGACGTCCCTCCGCAAGGTTGCCCGCCAGGTTGGCATGAGCCCCTCCGGCCTCGCCAAGTTCATCGCCGGGAGCGCCCCGTACCGGAGGACCATCGGCAGGCTCGAATCGTGGTACGTTGTGGAGCGCGAAGCTGCCGAGCCCGGACCGACAGACGCGGAGGTCCTCGCCACTGCGGTGCGAGTTCTGGCAAGGATGGTCCCGCCCACCAGCCGCAACGGCCTGGTGGATGAGATTCTGGATAGCGTCCGACGCAGGCTCCCGGTCGGCAGGACACTGCCCGAAGGCCTCGTGCTGTACGAGCGTTACATGCGCTTCGCGGAGTAGGGCAGCTCGATGTTGTGGGGTGCCCTCGACGTCGTTTCGAACGGGATCATGGAAACGCCCGCGCGAGTTCGTCGCGCGGGCGTTCGCTACCCTGGGCTATTCGGATTCGAGCCGTCCTCAATAGCTCGATGAGGCGGTGAGCTGCTCGGGTGGATACGGCACGAACCCGGGTCCCGGCGACCGCAGCGACTCCGGAAGCTTCGCCCATTGCTCGGCCGAAAGTATCGAACGCACGGTCTCCAGCCCGGCCGCACGGAGCGCGACTGCCTCCGCGGCGAGCCCGCGCACGGCGTCCGCGTCCACCGGGGCTGGCACTACGCCGGGCGTGACGGCGACGAGGCCGACGAGCGCGCTGACGACGCTCTCGATGCGCGGCGCGATGGAGTCGGCAGCCTGCTGCAGCCGTAGCGCCTGCGCCGGCTCCAGGTACAACCGTTCGGGTGCATTCAGAGCGAGAACCGCGGCAGGAGCGTTCGCCAGCTGGCGCTCCAGGTGGAGGCGTACGTTCGCCGGCGCGAAGGCCTGGACACGGTTGCTCATCGCGTCGCGCGCCTCGTTGAAGGCGCGCAGCGGCCGGTCCGTCCCCAGGACGACCCGCATCTGCAGGCTCAGCGAGAACGGAGTGCGCTGCAGCAGCGCCTGGTCGCTGGGGCTGCCGAACCGGGGGTTCACGTCGTACTGGAAGGTCCGGGCGGCGGGATCAAACCCGCGCACGGTCAGGAGACGGTTGTCCACCCCGGCCGCCTGGCCCCAGCCGCGAAGCCCATCCGCGCGGTGCAGCAGGTAGTCGAGCCCGGCGGTCACGTTGCTGGCAACCACCCAGAACGTCACCCGCCTGTGCGGCGAGTCCTCCAGCCGCGAACCGAACTGCAGCCGCGCATTCAGGTCCAGCGAGTGGGACCAGCGGGTGCGGCAGCCGTTGTGGTCCGCCACCCGCCCCGCCTGCGCGCGGAGGCAGCGGCGGACCCCGCTCGGCGCCGCCGCCAGCAGCCGATCCATCCCCTGCGCCACCACCGGGTCGGCGGCGGACCGTGGATCGAAGATGAAGGCCCGGTCGTTCACCAGGCCGTCCCCATTCACATCGCCCGCGACCAGCGGCGTGAACGAAGTCCCCGAAGCGAGGTTCGCCACCAGGCCCAGGGCAAGCCGGCTGCTCCGGATCGCCGACCCGTACACCTGCACCACATGGCGCGGGGCGTAGCCCGCCGGCGCCCACTCAAGGCGCGTGGCGTTGCCCGCCGTGGTGGCGGCCGACCCGCCCGGCGCGCTCACCGCACCGACCGTTTCCCGGGCGTCGGTCCAGGTGTAGCCCACGCCCCCGTAGGTCCAGCCCAGGATCCCCAGCCGGCCGAGGATCTTGTTCGCCGAGGCGCTGAACTGCACGGTGCGGGACCGCCCCATGCCGGTTACCTCGCGCACGGTCCCGAGATCGGAGAGCCGCCGGGATGCGGCGAGGGAAGCGAGGCCCGTCGCCGGATCGATCGCGCTGGGGCTGACGTAGACGGGCCTCCCTCCCTCTGCCGCGTTCTGGAAGGCCGCGTCCGGCCGCAGATTCAGGTCGAACGCCACGGGCTGGTTGATGCCCCGCAGCACCGAGCCGGACACGCTCCACATCACGCCGCTCTGCAGCACGCCCTGCCCGTCCAGCGAGGCGCGCCATACGCGCGGCGGGACGAACCCGCGCGAGAACACCGTCACGCG
>DASTNU010000431.1:0-2129 GCA_035720605.1 Longimicrobium sp.
CGGGCGGCGGCGGGCGCGGGCACGGGCGCGCGCGGCGGCCGCGGCGCGCTCCGCCTCGGCGATGGCGGCGGGGCTGCCGGGGCGCGGGCGCACGGGCTGGTCCGCGATCGCCTTCGCCGCCAGGTCCGCCACCCGCGCGCGCACCCGCAGGATGTCGCCCTGGCTCCCCTTCGTGAACGTCCGGTTCGCCAGCACGATCACGAACAGGTCCTTCTCCGGATCGATCCAGATGGAGGTCCCGGTGAAGCCGGTGTGGCCGTAGGCGCGCTCCGACAGGTAGCTCCCCGCGGAGCTGCGCGGCGCCGGCGTGTCCCATCCCAGCGCCCGGGTGCCGGCGTTCGGCTGGCGGCGGGTGAAGGCGGCGACCGTCCCGCGCTCCCAGATGCGGCGGGTGCCGTACGCCCCGCCGTTCAGCAGCGTCTGCGCGAAGACGGAAAGGTCCCACGCGGTGGAGAAGATCCCCGCGTGCCCGGCCACGCCCCCCAGCCGGAAGGCGTTGCCGTCGTGCACCACCCCGCGCACCGCGTACGGCCGCTCCGACTCCACCGCGGTGGCCACCGCGCGGCTCCGCAGGTCCGCCGACGGCAGGTAGAAGGTGCTCTGCATCCCCAGCGGCCCGAAGACGCGCCGGGCCAGGAGCCAGTCCATCGGCTCCCGCGCCGCCAGCCGCACCCCCTCCGCCACCAGGATCATCCCGAAGTCGCTGTAGACCACCCGCTCCCCGGGCGCCGTCTCCAGCTCCGAGCGCGCCACCCGCCGCAGCGCCGCCTCGGGCGAGGAGAGGGGATACAGCCAGTCCCCCGCCGGCAGCCCGGAGGTGTGGGTCAGCAGCTGGCGCACGGTCACGTCCCCGCGCCCCTCGCCGCGGAAGGTGGGAACGTAGCGGCGGAGCGGCGCGCCGAGCGACATCCGCTCGTCGTCCACCAGCGCCATCACCCCCGCCGTCGTCCCCACGACCTTGGAGAGCGAGGCGATGTCGAAGAGCGAGCTCCGCGCGTCCACCGGCACGCCGCCCACGCTCCCGTAGCCGCGCAGCTTCACCACCCCGCCGCGCCGGCCCACCGCGACGGCCGCGGCGCTGAACACGCCGTCCGCGATGGCCTGGCGGATGACGCCGTCGATGGCGGCCAGCGTGTCCGACCGCATCCCCGCCGAGTCCGGCACGGTGACGCGGAGCGTCCGCGCGGCCGGCCAGGCGACGCCCTCCGGCAGGCGCGGCGCGGCCACCGCTCCCGTCACCACCGCGGCGGCCGCGCGCTGCGCCTCCGCCCCGGTCCCGCGCGCCAGGACGATCCCCTGCGCCCGCGGCGCGGCGGCGTCCACGGCGGGAAAGAAGTCGATCCAGACGATGCGGCGGGCGAGCGTGTCCCGGCGCAGCTCCGCCAGCCGCGCCGCGGGAAGGGTGTCGCGCGCGGCGGAGTCCGGCTGCGGCAGCGCGTCGACGACCCGCTCCACCAGCTCCGGCCGCCGCTCCGGGAACGCCGCGGCGACCACGCACTCCGCCCCCGCCCCGGCGAACCCCGCCCCCGCCGGCGCCAGCGGCCCCCGGCGCGGCAGGCGGTCCGTCTGCAGGTGCGTCAGCCCCGGCATCGCCGCCAGCAGCGCGGCGGAGAGCGGGGCCGCCGCCTCGCCGCGCGCCGTGACCAGCACCGTCTGCCGGCAGCTGCGCAGCAGCTCGCGCGGGGCGGCGCCCAGCACCGTCAGCGCCGCGCGGTGGGCGGCGGCCGCGAGGGTGTCGGCGCCCCGCGCCCCGTCCCGCGCCGGCGCCGCCGCCTGCGCCGAGTCCGCCCGCGTCCCCAGCCCCAGCCGCTCCTTGACGGCGAAGATGCGGCCCACCGAGGCGTCGATCATCGCGCGCGGAATGCGCCCGGTCTCCACCGCCAGCACGACGGCGTTGATGGCGGCGCGCCCGTCCTCCATCCCCACCAGCAGGTCCGCGCCCGCCGCCACCGCGCGCACCGCCGCCTCGCCGGGGCCGTAGCGCTGCACCAGCGGCGCGGGGGGCGCCAGGTCCTCGATCACCAGCCCGTCGAAGCCCAGGTCGCGGCGCAGCACGCCGGCGACGAAGACGGGGTTGTCGGGAAGGGGCACCGAGTCGCGGGTGAGCGAGGGGATGGCCACGGAAGCCG
>DASTNU010000432.1:0-2455 GCA_035720605.1 Longimicrobium sp.
GGCGCAGCCGCGCGGGGTCGCCGCGGTGCAGGTGGCGCAGCGCGGGCGCCAGCACGAACGCCAGCCCGGTGCCGATGAGGGTGCGGTAGTTCCACGACCCCTGCACGGCAAAGCTGCGCAGCAGCATGGCGCGCCGCACCCCGCGGGGAAGCGCGCTCACCGCAGCCACAGCAGCAGCACCCCCGCCGCCGCCCCCGCCGCGAAGAGCGGCATCCGCCGCCGGCCGAAGAGGCGCAGCGACGAGGCCAGCGCCGCCGCGGCGCACAGGGCGAGCGCGGGGCGCGTCCACTGCTGGCGGAAGGGGATCCACCCCAGCGTCTCCAGGATCGTCCCCAGCACCAGCAGCCCCGCCAGCGTCACCACCGTCCCGCGGACCAGGTCCAGGAGGATGGCGCGCAGGTGCAGCCGCTCCACCGCCCCCGGCTCCACCGGCCCCTCGGCGGGGACGGCGGTGCGCGCGCTGGTGCGGCGCATCCACTCCACGCTGCGCCCGCCCAGCCACCCCCAGCCCAGCATGAAGACCACCGAGACCAGGAGCGCCACCTGCGACGTCTCCGGCGCCCGCGCAAAGGCGCCGGCCGCGGCCACGGCGGCGGGCCCCGCCTCCGGGTAGCGCGCCGCGCCCACGGGAAGGACGGCCAGGTGGATGGCCTCCAGCAGCACGCCGACGACGATGCCCCCCTCCGGGTTCCCCGCGATCATCCCCGCCAGCCCCGCGGCGATCAGCGGGCGCGAGAGCATGAACTGGCCGACCGAGGTGGCGTCCAGCGCCAGCAGGCCGCCCAGCAGGCCCAGCAGCAGCAGGGTGGGGAGCTCGGGGATCATGCCGCCAGCAGCTCTTCCAGGGGCACGGGGCGGGTGGCCGGCAGGTCGCGGGCGGTGACCAGCGCCCCCGCGGCCGAAAGCCGGCGCAGCGCCTCGCGGTCGCCGTCGTCCAGGTGCAGGTAGGGAAGCACGCGGCGCCGCCCCTCCGCGTGGTGAATGCCGCCCAGGTTCACCTCCTCGCCGCTCAGCGCGCCCCCCTCCGCCAGCCGCAGCGCGGTGGGAACGTCGCGCACCAGGGCGATCACGCGGTGCCCGCCGTCGCGCCATTCCGGCACCTGGAGGCGGGCGGCGTCCACGGTGGCGAACTGCGCCTCCATCTCCGGCGGCACGCCCAGGCAGTACAGCTCCTGCTCCCACGGGCTGGCGGCGATCTCGTCGTCCACCACCACGATGCGGTCCGCGTGCAGGGGGCCGCCCCAGCCCACGACCACCTGGCCGTGGATCAGGCGCTCGTCAACGCGAAGCAGCACGATCGGCATGCGCTCCCGCCGGCTCCCGGCACGCGCCGGTGATGGACGCCCTGCCCTTGCTCACCAGCCGGTCCACCAGCTCGGGGAGGGGAAGGTCGCGGTGAAAGACGAAGTCCAGCAGCATGGGCAGGTTCACCCCGCAGACCACCGCCGTCTCCGGCCGGTCCAGGGTGAGCCGGCGCGCCGCGAAGGCGCAGCTGCCGCTGGGCATGTCGGTAAAGACGATGCCGGGCCCCTGCCCCAGCGCCTCGCGGACGGCGTTCTGCAGCGCCTCGGGCCCGCAGGCGTCGTTGCTCACGGCCACCAGCGCCTCCTCGTCCGCCCCGGCGATCTGGCGGACGGACTGCACCAGCCCCTGCGCCAGCGACGCGTGGCTCACCACCAGCCCCCGCACGGCCTCACTCATAATCCTCCTCCAGGTACTCCGACACGCCGGCCATCTGGTTCTGCAGCCGCTGGTTGAACAGGCGGGCCGTGTCCACTCCCGAATACTTGAGCAGGTGGTTCATCGCCACCACCTCGCAGACCACGGTGATGTTCTTTCCCGGCACCAGGGGAACCGTGACCAGGGGAAGCGGCACGCCCAGGATGTCCATCGTCCTGGTGTCCAGCCCGGTGCGGTCGTAGACGGCGTCCTGGTTCCAGATCTCCAGCTGCACCACCACCTCGATGCGCTTCTGCTGGCGGATGGCGCGAATGCCGAACATGGTGCGGACGTCGATGATTCCTACCCCGCGGATCTCCATGTGGTGCTTCTGCAGGTCGTGCCCCTTGCCGATGAGCACCTCGTTGCCGCGCCGGGTGATGATCACCAGGTCGTCCGCCACCAGGCGGTGGCCGCGCTCCACCAGGTCCAGCACCGTCTCGCTCTTGCCCACGCCGCTCTTGCCCACGAAGAGCAGCCCCACGCCGTACACGTCGGCCAGCGAGCCGTGCAGCGTGGTGCGCGGGGCGAAGCGCTCTTCCAGGAAGGGCTTGATGCGGGTGTAGAACTCGGCGGTCTTGAGCGCCGTGCGGATGACGGGGGTGCCGGAGAGGTTGGCGGCCTGCAGGAGCGGCGGAGGCGCCTCCTGTCCCTTGGTGATGAACACCGCGGGGATGTCGAAGGAGAGGAACGCCTCGATGGCGGCGCGGCGGCGGTCCTCGTCGAGCGACTCCAG
>DASTNU010000433.1:0-3087 GCA_035720605.1 Longimicrobium sp.
GGGGTGACAGGGTGACGGGGTGACAGGGTGACAGGGTGACGGGGTGACAGGGTGACGGGGTGACAGGGTGACAAGGTGACACGGGAGAAATAATGGAGTGAGGGGGCGAGGATGCTGTCGAGGCGCGGGAGGTCGGAGGCGCTTGGCGGCTGGCCCTTTCCGTTGATGCGCACGACTGCCGCTCACGGTTGACAGGTGATCCCTGGCACGCGGCAAGGGGAGAAAGAGTCCCGAAAGCCTTCCTCTCCACGCCCTGCGGGTCTAGTTTTCCAGGCTGGACGAAACCCACGCCGGAGGACTGGATGCAGGATACGTTCGAAGAGCTGAGGGAGCGCGAGTTCAGCCGGCTGGACGCGCAGGGGCACGTGTACCTGGACTTCACGGGCGCGGGCCTCTACGCGGAGTCGCAGGTGCGCGCGAACGCGGACTTCCTGTGTAGCAGCGTCTTTGGCAACCCGCACTCGCGCAACCCCACCTCGCTGGCCGCCACCCAGCTCTGCGACAACGCCCGCACCCGCGTCCTGGACTACTTCAACGCCGACCCCGAGCTGTACGAGGTCGTCTTCACCCTCAACGCCAGCGGCGCGCTCAAGCTGGTGGGCGAGGCGTACCCGTGGGAGCCGGGCGGCCAGTTCCTGCTGACGGCGGACAACCACAACTCCGTCAACGGCCTGCGCGAGTTCGCCCAGGCGCACGGGGCGGAGGTGCGCTACGTGCCGCTGGGTGCGGAGCTGCGGCTGCACGGGCTGGAGGAGCACCTGGCGCGGGCGGACCGCGCGAAGCACAACCTGTTCGCGTTCCCCGCGCAGTCCAACTTCTCGGGCGTGAAGCACCCGCTGGACGCCATCCGGATGGCGCACGAGCACGGCTGGCACGTGCTGCTTGACGCCGCCGCGTTCGTCCCCACCAACCCGCTGGACCTGCGCCGCCACGCCCCGGACTTCGTCTGCATCTCGTTCTACAAGATGTTCGGCTTTCCCACGGGGGTGGGCGTGCTGCTGGCGCGCCGCAACGCGCTGGGCGAGCTGCACCGGCCGTGGTTCGCGGGGGGCACCGTTCGCTTCGTCAGCGCGCAGAACCAGGTGCACCTGCAGCACGTGACCGGGCGCGCGTTCGAGGACGGCACGCTGAACTACCTGGGGATCGCGGCGGTGCCCGCGGGGCTGGACTTTCTGGAGGAGATCGGGATCGGGCGCATCAACGCCCATGTGATGCGGCTGACGGAAAGGCTGCTGCGCGAGCTGATGGCGCTTCGGCACGGCAACGGCGCGCCCATGGTACGCATCTACGGGCCGGAGACCATGCAGATGCGCGGCGGCACCATCGCCTTCAACCTGCTGGACCCGAGGGGCGGGCTGGTGGACTTTCGCGCGGTGGAGCAGCGCGCCAACGACGCGGGGATCTCGCTGCGGACGGGCTTCTTCTGCAACCCGGGCGCGGCGGAGTTCGCCTTCGAGTACCCGGACGAGGACGCGTTCCGCTGCATCAAGACGCTCACGCCGGAGACGTTCAACATCCAGGTGTTCTCCGACTGCATGAGCGACCACCCCGTGGGCGCGGTGCGCATCTCCGTGGGCATCGCCACCAACGACGCGGACGCGGAGCGGCTGATGGAGGTGCTCTGCTCCTTCCGCGACGGCGGCTGCGAGCCGGCCGCCGGCGCGGAGCTTCCCGCCCTGGCGACGGTGGATTGATCGATCGCGGCCGAGGGAGCCTTGACAGAAGCAAACAAAGTGATCACGTTGGTCGGGTATGCGGCTGTCATCCGGCAACAAGGGCGATTCGGGCGATGAGCAACTACGCTGAACGGCATCGGGGGCGCGGGAGGGCGCACGATCTGCTCTGGGGCGCGGCGCACGCGCTGGACCTGGGCGGGGTGCTGCTCGCCCAGAAGGAGTGGGGCGGCCTGGAGGCCGACGCCGAGGCGCTCAGGGGGGACTGGATGGTTGCAATCCACGGAGCCGACAGGATTCTCCATGCCTCCGAGACCAGCGAAGCCTAGCAGGCAGGCCGTCGTAAAAAACTCCCGCGGGGGAAGCAATGGCTGGGTCACAGAGTGGCCCAGCCATTTTGCGTCAGCCACGGATCTTTCCCGCGACCTTCGAGGTCACGGCCGCCTCCACCTTCTCCGGGCCGCTGCCGCCGCCGGACCAGCTGGCGAAGTACGAGCGGGCGATGCCGGGGCTGGCGGGGCGTCTGGTGGGGATGGCCGAGGCGGAAGGCGATCACCGCCGGAAGCTGCAGCAGCGCGCCATGCGCCTGTCGGAGCTGGGGCTGGGGGCCGCCTTCGTGATCGCGATGACGGCGCTGGGCGGCGGCATCTTCCTGGTGCACGAGGGGAGCTCGCTCGAGGGGATGGGATCCATCCTCCTGGCCATCTCGTCGCTGGTGCTGGTGTTCCTCACCCGGGGAAAGCGGCACGCAGGAGAGGCTCCGCATCCGCCGGGAGGATGAGAGATGCCGCGCTGCAACCAGGGAGCATCAGCGGCAAAAAAAGCGGGCCGCGTCCACGATGGACCGGCCCGCCGCACTCACGCACTCACGCACTCACGCACTCACGCACTCACGCACTCACGCACTCACGCACTCACGCACTCATCGCGACGCGGCGAGGATCGCCTCCATCTGGTCGGGCGTGAAATGGTAGGCTTCGTTGCAGAAGTGGCACACCACCTCGGTGAACGGCTGGTCTTCCTCGTCGATGATGCGCCGCACCTCGTCCTGCCCCAGGCTCACGATGGCGGCCTCGAAGCGCTCGCGCGAGCACGGGCAGTGGAACGAGACGTCCTGCCGGCCCCCGAAGACGTAGCCGTCCGGGAAGATGCGCTCCAGCATCTGCTCGGGGGTGATGCCTTCGCGCAGCAGCTCGGTAGGGTGCGGCAGCGAGGCCATGCGCTGCTCGATGGCCGCGATCTCGTCGTCCGAAAGGCCGGGGAGCAGCTGCACCAGGTAGCCGCCGGCGGCGGCCACGCTCAGGTCCGGCAGCACGAACACGCCGATCCCCACCCCCGAGGGGGTCTGCTCGCTCCTGGCCAGGTAGTACGCCAGGTCCTCGCTGATCTCGCCGGAGACGAGCTCCACCATGCC
>DASTNU010000434.1:0-3872 GCA_035720605.1 Longimicrobium sp.
AGCCGCCCTTGACCAGGTGCTCGCCGCCCACCCGCAGCCCCGACCAGGTCAGGTCGTTGCGCAGCGACAGCCGGTCCTGGGTGAAGTCCTGGTCCGAGCGGTTCCCCCCGATCTGCGCGCACCCCTGGTCGCACCCGAAGCCGAAGAAGCGGTTGGCCAGGTCGGAGCGGATGGGCTCGGGGTTGTACTGGTAGCGCTGGAAGCTGGCCGTGGCTTCGTTCAGGAAGTCGCCCGGCGTCCAGGTGTGCTTCAGCACCCCGGTGTTGACGTCGTTGTGGAAGTTGGTCCCCGCCGTGTAGGCGGTGTAGTTGCCGAAGTCGCGGACGTCGGTCTCGTCGCGCAGGTGGTAGCTCAGCTCCACGAACGAGCGGGGCGTGTGCTCGAAGCTCAGCTTGCCGAAGAGCAGCGTGGCCTCGAAGGGCTCGTCGAACTCGCCGTTCAGCGCCGCGAAGTTGATGCTGTCCAGCGCCGGAAAGCCGCTGGGCGGCACGATGTTCACCCGGCGCACCCGCGTCTGGTCGTTGCGCTCCACGCTGGCGAAGAAGTGCAGCCGGTCGCGGATGATGGGGCCGCCCACGTCGGCGCCGAACTGCAGGCGGTCGAAGCGGGGCCGGGTGTAGGTGAGGTTGCCGCGGGCCTCGCGCTCCTGGAACGAGTTCAGCCCGATGAACTCGCGGTCCTGGTAGTTGACGAACCCGCTGGTCTCCCAGCTGTTGGTCCCCGAGCGCGTGGTGGCCGTGATGATGGCGCTGGACGCCTTCTGGTACTCCGCCTTGAAGTTCTGCGTGATGATGCGGAACTCGCGGATGGCGTTGCGCGGGAAGGGGTTGCCGCGGCTGGCGTCCTGGCCGGCCACGCCCCCCTGCAGGATGTCGTTCTTGTAGCTGGCCCCGTCGATGAAGACGTTCACCTGCTCGGCCCCCTGGGCGCCGGCGGTGAAGGTCTTTCGCTGCCCGTCCAGCACGTCGGCCTGCAGCTGCGTTCCCGGCGCCAGCGTGGCCAGGCTCAGGAAGTTGCGGTCCGCCGTGGGCAGGTTCTCCACCTGCTGCCGGGTGACGTTGGTGGCCACCTCCGAGGTGCGCGTCTCCGCCGCCGGCGCGGCCACCGTCACCGCCTCCAGCACCAGCGCCTGCCCGGTGAGGTCGAAGTTCACGTCGATCGACTGGCCCACCTGCAGCTGCAGCGGCCGCCGCTGCTCGGCGAAGCCCAGCATGCGCACGCTCAGCTCGTACGGCCCCGGCCGCAGCCCCGGCAGCACGTAGAAGCCCTGGGCGCTGGTGACCGCCTGCCGCTGCTGGTTGGTCTCCAGGCTCCGCGCCGTCACCGTGGCGCCGGCCAGCTCGGCGCCCTCGGCGCCGCGCACGTAGCCGCGAATGGTGCCGGTGGTGGTCTGCGCCGCCGCGCCCAGGGGCGCGAGCAGACACGCCCAGAGCAGCGCGGCGGCGAACGAGTGGCTGACGAGTCGTTTCATCATGGGCTCCCGGGTGGAGTGGGGATACGGCCGGCCTTCACGTGGGAAGGTGGTGCGCCGCCGGCCCGCCCTCCGCGCCGCAGGAGCGGCGGATGACGAGCCGGGTGGGAACGATCTCCTGCAGGGGGGGCGCGCGGGGGGCGGCCAGCGCGTCGCACAGCATCTCCACGGCGCGGGCGCCCAGGCGCTGCACGTCCACGTGCACCGAGGTGAGCGCCGGGCTCAGGTAGCGGGCGATGGGGATGTCGTCGAAGCCGGTGACCGCCACGTCGTCGGGCACCCGCAGCCCCGCGCCGCGCAGGGCGCTCATGGCGCCCACGGCCATGGAGTCGTTGGCGCAGAAGACGGCGGTGGGCGGCTCCGGCCGGCGCGTCAGCTCCAGCGCCGCCAGCCAGCCGCCCGCCTCGGTAAAGTCGCCCGCCGCCTCCCAGCGGCCGTCCGCCCCCGGCAGCCCGGCCTCGGCCAGGGCGGCGCGGTAGCCGCGGTGGCGCTCGCGCGCGTCGAAGTTGGCGTCGGCGCCGCGCACCATGCCGATGCGGCGGTGGCCGGTGGCGGCCAGGTGGCGCACCATCTCCTGCGCCCCGCCGAAGTTGTCGACGCTCAGCGCGGAGAAGGGCGCGCCGTCGGTCTCGCAGTTCAGCAGCACCGCCGGCAGGTCGGCCGGCAGCGACGCGGCCAGGGCGGGGCCGCTCACGTTGGGCGACATCACCACCAGCCCGTCCACGCGGCCGCGCATGGCGCCCAGGGCGAACTCGATCTCGCGCTGGTCGTCGTGGGAGCTGGAAAGGAGCAGGTGGTAGCCGCGCTGGCGGGCCAGCGGGTCCATCCCGCGAATCACCTCGGAAAAGAACTCGCCGTACAGGTCGGGAAGCACCACGCCGAAGGTGGCGGTGCGCCGGGTGATGAGGCTGCGCGCGGTGCTGTTGGGGGTGTAGCGCAGCTCGGCGCTGGCGGCCTCCACCCGCCGGCGCGCCTCGTCGCTCACCGGCCCGGTGCCGTTGAGCGCGCGCGACACGGTGGTGACCGACACGCCGGCCCGCTGGGCCACGTCACGGATGGTGATGCTCACGCGTTCGATTCGCCCGGTGCCTGGGTCAGGTCCAGAGGAGGAGCAAAATCGATTCTGAAAACGTTTTCATGAAAACGTTTCCAGAGATAGGCGGCGCCGGCACCGGTGTCAAGGTTCTTCACAGCGGGCACAGCGGGCGTTCCGTGCCGGCCGCCGCGCCCCCTCCGCGGGAACTCGCACAAAAACATCCCCCGAACTCCCCCGGTGTTTTCCTGAGGGAGGCGCCCCGCCTGCCCTGCCTTCACACCGCACCGCGGCGCCGACCGAAGGATCTTGCCGGCAGGATCGAGGGGCCGACTCCGTACGACGAAGCCGGCCCCAGGTAATCCCCCGGGTGCGGACGCACCGGTGCGTGAGCCGCCGCACGCGGTCGGGCCGCCGAGTCCGCGCAGGCGGCGCGCAGGCGGACTTTGCGAATTTCCAGCGGCGAATTCATTCGCTCCCTTGGGCGGACCGCACGATAATCCTGCGGACGGACCGCATGTTACCAGATCAGAATCGCAATCGACATCCTTCGCTCCGGCGGAGGGCACGGTGATTACCCGTTGAGATTCGCAAAGGGCATCACTCACTGTCCCGGGGCCCGCCTGGAATCACGCGGCGGTCGCCCGACCTCTCCATCTCCACCAGCCCCAGGCGGTTCCCCGCCGGATCGGCGAACAGGCCCAGCACCACCACGCCGGGCACCTCGAAGCGGCGCGCGATGACGGTGCCGCCGTTCGCCTCCACCAGCTCCAGCGTGGCAGCGACGTCGGGGACGCCCAGGTAGATCACCGTCTCCGCGGGGTCCGTGCGCAGCACCCCCGGCATGGGCGTCACGGCCGGGACGCGGAAGTGTCCCTCGGGGTCGATCTCCCAGTCGAACACCTTTCCGTAGAACGCGCTCTGCGCCCGCAGGTCCGGGCCGGCGATGTCGATGAACACGATCGGTACAGCCATCGCATCTCTCCCTTCGCGGGGTAGCGGATGCCTTCATCGCCCCGCGTACGGCTCCGAGGAGCGGGGCGCATGCGGCAGCTGGTCGTCCAGCGACTGGCGGTAGCGAATGCAGCCGCGCATGAACTCCGGCCACTCGGGGACGGTGGGCTGTGGATCGGTATTCTCCGGAAGCAGCCCCCAGAGCGCGGGATGATGCCAGCAGAGCTCCTGGCCGGTGCTGTCGCGGTGGATGCGGATCCCCTGCCGCAGCCGCCTGGCCTCCGCGACCAGCTCCTCGCGCGACATCCGCTCCAGGTCCTCGTCCATCGTTCCTCCCGGCCGGTCGAATCGAAAGCATCGGGACGCGACCGTTCGGTCCCGCGGCGCCGCCGCGCAACGCTTCCGTGGGAAGGC
>DASTNU010000435.1:0-3122 GCA_035720605.1 Longimicrobium sp.
CGCACGTGAACGTGAGCTATTTCCGCGATCGCACGATGGAGTGGGTGTCGGTCAGCGGCACGGCGCGGGTGGTGACGGACCGCGGCAAGATCCACGAGCTGTACCGCCCCGACTGGCGCGCGTGGTTCACCGACGAGGGGGGCGAGCGCGACGGCGGGCCCGATGATCCGCGCCTGACGCTGGTGGCGGTGGATGCGCACTCGGTGGTCTACATGAAGAACGACACGCCGCGCCCGGTGGTGCTCTTCGAGGTGGTGAAGGGGATGGTCACCGGGCAGCAGCCGGACGTGGGCGAGACGCACGTCCTGCACGAGGGCGAGCTGCGCGGCCGGCAGGCCGGCGTCTGACGCTCCATCGGTCTCCGCATCCTCTCCGGCCCCTCGCGGCCGGAGGGGACGCGCACCCGTCCCAATCCTCCCCCTTCCAACATTTTCCCCGCGCGCGGCAACCAACTGCGCGAAAGACCGTGAGCGCTCCCCAGCCCACCCCGTGACCGCCATCGCACCGCCGCCGCCCGCCCCGCCCGCCGCCGCGCCGCGCGACGCCGCCGAGTTCGAGGCGGTGTACCGCGCGCACTACCGGCACGTGTACGCGGTGACGCTGCGGATGACGTGCGACGCCGAGCGCGCGGAAGAGCTCACGCAGGAGGTGTTCGTCCGCGTGTGGCAGAAGCTCCCCGGCTTTCGCGGCGAGAGCGCGCTGGGGACGTGGATCCACACGGTGGCGGTGCGCACCACGCTGCAGCAGATGCGCAGCGACTCGCGCCGCCACGCGCGGGTGATGACCACGGACGACCCCGGCCGCTACGCCGCCGAGGCGCGGCGGGCCATGCCGGACACGGCGGTGGACCTGGAGCGCGCCATCGCGGCGCTCCCCCCCGGCGCCCGCGCGGTGCTGCTGCTGCACGACGTGCACGGCTACCGCTACCACGAGGTCGCGGAGATGCTGGGCGTGAGCCTGGGCACGGTGAAGAGCCAGCTGAACCGCGCGCGGCGCCTGACGATGGAGGCCCTGGAACGATGACGACGCACCCTTCCGACGACGACCTGCACGACTTTGCCGGCGGCGAGCTTGCGCCGCGGCGCAGGGACGAGGTGGCGGCGCACCTGGAAGCCTGCGCCCCCTGCCGCGCCGCCGCCCGTCCGCTGCTGGCGCTCACCGCGCGCCTGGCCGCCCTCCCCGCGGCGGCCGAGCCCGCGGCGGACCCGTGGCCGGCGCTCCATGGACGGATCGCCGCGGAGCCGGGGGAAGCGCGGGTGCCGGTGGCGAAGGTGGTCTCGCTGGCGGAGCGCCGGCCGCGCCGCGCGCTACCCGCCTGGGCGGGGCGGGCCGCCGCCGCCGCCGTGCTGCTTACCGTCGGCTTTGGCGGCGGGCGGCTGTCGGGGACGTCGGACGCGGGCGATGCCGTCCTCCTCGCCGCCGACACCGTGGCGACGGCGGTGGAGGCCGCGGCCAGGGTGGACCTGGCCGGGACGGCGTACGTGGCCGCGGTGGCGCAGTGGGTGAGCGCCGCGAGCGGAAGGGACAGCGTGCAGACCGCGGACGGCCGCGCGGCGACGATCGAGGCGTGCTACGGCGCCTCGCGCGAGCTCACCCGCCTGCGCACCGACGACAGCTCCGCGGTTCGCCTGTTCCGCACCGCCGCCGCGGCCCTGTACGGCACCGTGCCGCCCGACACTCCCCGCATCTCCGCGATGTTCTGATCATGACACCGCACTCGACCCCGCTGGTGTCGAGCGACGTCCGCATCGACGGTACGAGACAAACAGAGGCGGTAGCGGAGAAAATCGGGTTCCGCTACCGCCCTTCGTCTGTTCGCGCGCAGCTTCAAGCCGCCGAACGGGAACCTGTCCGTGGTTGGGGGCGGCTCTCCCTACTGGCCAGCCGTGCCCGGATCGCGCCGGTGATCCAGGTGTTCAGGCTTTCTCGACAACTCCTGGCAGCGATCGCCGCGTCGCGATGCAGCTCCGGCGGAATGCGCAGCACGAACCGGCCCGAGCAAGGACGTTGCGGTTCCACGCCACGCTCATTGCAGACGATGAGATAGTCGTCTACCGCTGCCCGGAAATCGGCTTCCAGCGCTTCTACCGTGTCGCCCTGGAAAGAGACGATGTCCGTGATTCCGTCCACACGCCCATAGAAAAGCCGGTCGTCCGGATCGTACGCGACCGAACCTGTATAGGATTTGTATCTCATGGTGTTATCCCTGCCCTGACGAGTAGATCGCGAATATCGCGGATGGTGATGCGCGATGCTTCCTTGCGCGGATGAGGGCGGTGGACGTGCGCGGCGTGCTCGTTGAGCACGATCGCCACGCGCGAGCCGCTTCCCTCCCGGATCTCCGCTCCGAAATGAACGAGCATGGCCTGGACGTCCGTCCAGATGATCGTAGGGCTCACCGGATCCCGGAAAACCGCTTCCAGCGTACGGCGGTGCCAGTTGCTCATCGATAGTACCAAATTGTGGTATCAAGAGCAAGGGCCAAAGCTGCCGGCCCGGACGGTCGGGCCAGGGGAATAACGGCGGGGGAAATCCCGCGTCAATCCTGCGTCAGAACACGGTCAGCGGGCGTGCGGGAATGTTCGGCGGGAGGCGAAAAACGGGAGCGCCCGCCGTCCGGGAATCGGGCGGCGGGCGCTCTCGTGCGGTGCGGACGGGTCAGCCGCCGGGGCGGCGGCGGAAGATCGTTCCGCCCAGGCTGAGGCTGTCGGCGGGGGTGGCGGCGTCGCGGAAGAAGAACTGCACCGGCTGGCCGCTGCCGGGAAGGAGCTCCACCCGCAGCGCGTCGGGCCGGGTGAACGGGTCCAGCCGCGCGGACAGGTTGCCCAGCGAGGCCCACAACTCCCGGTTCTCCCGCAGCCGCACCTCCAGCGTGCCCATTGTCTCGCTCTCGTAGGTGCCCGCGAAGAACGGCTTGCGCTCGTCGGGCGTGGGCGGGCGCGCGGCGCGGCGGGCCAGGTCCTCGCGCACCCGCTGGCGCCACTCCGCGGTGCCCTGCACCATCCGCGCGCGCTCGGCGGCGTACTTCGCGTTCACGCCGGGGCGGCCCAGCAGCAGGTCGTACGCGTAGGTGGCGATCACGTCGGGGGCCATCGAGGCCATCGGCGAGCCGTCGTTGACCA
>DASTNU010000436.1:0-2920 GCA_035720605.1 Longimicrobium sp.
GAGGACCTGTACTACCGGCTGAGCGTCATCCCCATCCACCTGCCCCCCCTGCGCGCGCGCGGCGACGACGTCATCCTGCTGGCCGAGCACTTTCTGCGCACGCTCGCGTCGCAGTACGGGCTCCCGGTTCCCACGGTGACGCCGGAGCTGCGGCGGGCGCTCCTTTCGCACCCCTGGCCGGGAAACGTGCGCGAGCTGCGCAACGGGCTGGAGCGCGCGGTGCTGCTGAGCGACGGCGCCATCCGCCCCGAGGACCTGTTCCACGGCCCGGCCCCCTCGGCGGCGCCGCGCGACGGCGGGGGCGGCGCGCTCCCCTTTCCGGCGACGCTGGACGAGATCGAGCGCGCGGCGGCGTTCGCCATGCTGGACCGGGTGGACGGCAACAAGAGCGCGGCGGCCGACGCGCTGGGCATCAGCCGCTCGCGGCTGTACCGCCTGCTGGAGGGAACGGATGCCCCGGAATGAGACACCCGTCCCGGCAGGGGACAGCCGCGCGTTCTGAGAATGTCAGGTTCCATGCGGATTTCTGCCCGGCGCGGGGGTTGCCCCCATCCGGCACGTCGGCGATTCGCATCCCCCCGTTTTTGAAGTGAGTCCCATGTTCAGCAACCGACTGCTCCGGCTTTTCCTTCTCGCCCTGCTCGCGGCGCTGCCCGCCTGCGACGACCCGTCGGGAGGCGACGACGGGCTGGTCCCCGGGGAGGACCTGATCTTCCTGCGGCCGGCCCCCAACGCGCCGCGCCTGGCCTACTACCAGCGTTCCGTCCTGGCCACCAAGGGGGACAACGCGGAGATCGAGATCCCGTACGAAGCGCTGCCGGGCGAGAACGAGGGCGAGGACTGCCTGCGCTTCCGCATCTCCGGCAACTCGCTGCTGACGCGCCCGGACGGCCGCGTGATGCGCGACGGCGACACCATCACCATCACCATCCGGGTGGTGGACGCCGGCTACTTCAACTTCGAGTTCCAGCCGGCGGGGCTGCGCTTCAGCCGCAGCGACCCGGCGGAGCTGCGGGTGAACTACGAGTTCGCGCACCCCGACTACAACGGCGACGGCGAGGTGGACGGCGACGACGACGACTTCGAGTTCGGCTGGTGGCGGCAGGAGATGCCCGGGCAGGACTGGGAGCGCATCGGCAGCGTCCGCCTGCACGACCTGACCGAGGTGCGGGCCGACATCACCGGCTTTACCCGCTACGCCCTGGCCGGCGGGAACTGAGTTCTACGCGTGACGTCCTCTCCCCTCTCCGTACCCCTCGACCGCGAGGCCGCCCGCGCACTGCGTGCGCGGCGCGAGTGGCGGCTGCTGGCCAGCGCCGGCGATCTGCTGCCGGACGAGGTGCTGCTGGCGGAGCCGGAGGTGGGCTATGCCTACGCGGCGGCGTGCCGGCACGTGGGAAGGCCGGAGCGTGCGCTGGAGGTGGCGCTGCGGGTGGAGCCGGAGACGCGTCGGCGCGGAGACTGGCGGCTGACGGGCGAGACGGTGAACCTGATCGGCAACGTGCTCTTCGAGACGGGGCACGCGGACGACGCACAGGCCCGCTTCGAGGAGCTGCTGGAGCATGCGTCGCGCTGGAACGACGAGGAGTTCTCCGCCCGCGCCTCCAACAACCTGGGCGTGCTCTCCAACGTACGCGGGCGGCGCGACCTGGCGCTCACCTGCTACCAGCGCGCGCTGGCGGCGTACCAGCGGCTGGGCAACCGCCTGGGGATGGCGGAAACGCACCACAACCTGGGTATCTCCTACCGAGACCTGGACTTCGACCGCGAGGCGGATGGCCACTTTCGCCGCTCCATCGAGATGGCGGAGGCGGAGGGAAGCGAGCGCGTGGCCGCCATCGCGGAGACGGAGCGCGCCGTGCTGCGCCTGCGCGCGGGGGATGCACCGCTGGCGCGGTCGCTGGCGCAGCGGGCGCTGGGCCGCGCACAGGGGATCGGCGATCCCATCGGGGTGGGGAACGCCATGCGCGTCCAGGCCGGCGCGGCGCGGCTGGAGGACCGGCTGGACGAGGCGGCGGCGCACCTGGACGAGGCGTTGCGCGTGGCGCGGGAGCACTCCGAGATCCTTCTGCTGGCGGAGGTGCAGCGAGATCGCGGCCTTCTCTTTCGCGACCGGGAGGATCCCGACGCCGCCCGGGAGGCGCTGAACGAGTCCGCCGAGCACTTCGCCCGCCTGGGCGCCACCGCCGAGGCGGAGGCGGTCGCCGCGATCGCGCGGGACCTGTAACGGGTCAGGGCCCCTTCCCGCTACGGGATTCCCAATCGTCCAGACAGTGACTGGACAATCTGGAGTCAGCAGCGTTCTTCCGGTCTCATGTCAGATCCGCTGGAACAACTGGCCTCACGCAGGGTCAACGGAGTTGGCAGAGGCCGGAATCTCGACTCTGCTAACTCCGCTGACTCTGCGTGAGACCCGTTCTTTTTCAGGTTTCGGTCTCAGGGGTCGGCGCTGGCGAGAGCTTGCGGATGCGTCTCGATGCGCCTGCGGGCAGCGGAGATGGCGGCGTGCAGCTTCCGCTCGAGCACTTCGCGCGGCGGCAGCTCGGTCACGTACTCGGCGATCCTGATCCCGCTCTTCTCCAGCTGCAGCAGCTCCACGTGCTCTTCGGACTTGCCGGCGCACAGGATGAGCCCCAGGGGCGACTCCTCGCCGGGCCGGCGTTCGTGCTTCTCCAGCCAGCGCAGGTACAGCTCCATCTGCCCTTTGTCCCCCGCGTGAAACCTGCCGAGCTTCAGGTCGACGGCGATCAGGCATCGCAGCCGGCGGTGAAAGAAGAGCAGGTCCAGCCGGTAGTCCACCGCGTCGATCGTCATCCGCTTCTGCCGGGCCACGAAGGTGAAGTCGGTTCCGAGCTCGGCGATGAACGACTCCATCTCGCGCAGGATCGCATGCTCCAGGTCTCGCTCGCCGTACGCATCC
>DASTNU010000437.1:0-2791 GCA_035720605.1 Longimicrobium sp.
ACCTCCGATCTCTTGACCCTCGACCCGCCACCCGCCTGGCTCGCTGCATGAGCAACCATGATCCAGAGTAGATGCGCCGCACCCCCTCCATCGCGCCACGCTTGTAGAGCGTGATGCACACCAGCGCGCCCCGCGGATCGAGTACCATCCACAAACAACCAGATCGAGATGGCCCAGGCGCTCAAGGCAATTCGAGCGTTCCAGACCGCGCATGGTCTCCCATGACTCGTCCCGGGAGGCCGCGCCGCCGGGTAGCGCCCCGCATCCGCCCGCCCTAACTTCCCCGCCCTGACCACGAGCCTGCGAGGAAAAGGGTGATGAATAGCATTCCCAACGTGCCGGTGCCGATCAACGAGCCGGTCCTGTCGTATGCGCCGGGGACGCCGGAGCGCAAGCTGCTGAAGGACACCCACGCCCGGATGAGGGGCGAGGAGATCGAGATCCCGCTCATCATCGGCGGGCGCGAGGTGCGCACGGGCAACACGGACGTGCAGGTGTCGCCGCACGACCACCAGCACGTGCTGGCCCGCTACCACAAGGCCGGCGCCGGCGAGGTCCGCCAGGCCGTCGATGCCGCGATGAAGGCGTGGCAGGAGTGGAGCAACTGGCCCTGGGAGGACCGGCTGGCCGTCTTCCAGCGCGCCGCGGACCTCCTGGCCGGGCGCTGGCGGCCGGTCATCAACGCGGCCACCATGCTGGGCCAGAGCAAGACGGCCCACCAGGCGGAGATCGACAGCGCCTGCGAGCTGATCGACTTCTATCGCTTCAACACGTACTTCTCCCAGCAGCTGTACCAGGAGCAGCCGTTCAGCGGCCCGGGGATGTGGAACCGGCTGGACCACCGGCCGCTGGAGGGCTTCGTCTACGCCGTGACGCCCTTCAACTTCACCGCCATCGGCGGCAACCTGCCCACGGCGCCGGCCATGCTGGGCAACGTGGCGCTGTGGAAGCCGGCCGCCACGGCGGTCTACAGCAACTTCCACATCATGAAGATGCTGATGGAGGCGGGGCTGCCGCCGGGCGTCATCAACTTCATCCCCGGCGACCCGGGGCCGATGACGGAGGTGGTGCTGGGCGACCGCAACCTGGCCGGCATCCACTTCACCGGCAGCACCGGCGTCTTCCAGTCGATCTGGCGGCAGGTGGGCGAGAACATCGACCGCTACCGCACGTATCCGCGGCTGGTCGGCGAGACGGGGGGCAAGGACTTCATCGTGGCGCACGCCAGCGCGGACCCGGAGGCGCTGGCGACGGCCATCGTCCGCGGCGGCTACGAGTACCAGGGGCAGAAGTGCAGCGCCGCGTCGCGCGTCTACGTGCCGCAGTCGCTGTGGCCGCGGGTGCGCGAGCTCACGCTGGGGATGATGGAGCAGATCCGCGTGGGCGACGTCTCCGACTTCCGCAACTTCATGGGGGCGGTGATCGACCGGAAGGCGTTCGACAAGATCACCGGCTACATCAAGCACGCGCAGCAGGCGGAGGGCGTGGAGATCCTGGCCGGCGGCACCTGGGACGACTCGGTGGGCTACTTCATCCAGCCCACGCTGGTGCAGGTGCAGGACCCGTCGTACCAGCTGATGTGCGAAGAGGTGTTCGGCCCGGTGGTGACGCTGTACGCCTACCCGGACGCGGAGTGGGAGCAGACGCTGACGCTGGTCGACCAGACCAGCCCCTACGCGCTCACCGGCGCGGTGTTCGCCAACGACCGCGCCGCGCTGGTGCAGGCGGACCGGGCGCTGCGGAACGCGGCCGGCAACTACTACATCAACGACAAGCCCACGGGCGCCGTCGTCGGCCAGCAGCCGTTCGGCGGGGCGCGGGGGAGCGGCACGAACGACAAGGCGGGGTCGATCCTGAACCTGGTGCGGTGGATCAGCCCGCGCACCATCAAGGAAACCTTCGCCCCGCCGCGGTCGTTCGAGTACCCGTTCCTGGCGGAGAAATAGGGGACGGGTTACAGGGGGCAGGGTACAGTCGGCGAACGGCGAAGCGCCTCCGGGATCGGGTTCCGGAGGCGCTTCTGCCAATGGGGGAGGATGGGCGCCGACACGGACACTTTCGTTTGCGGAACCAAAATGCTTGATTGCGGCGCCGCAACACATTAGCCTGGATACCCCGCATCCCACTCCCCTTTTCCGGAGGACACAGCCATGCGCCTGGACCTCGGCAACCTGCAGGTGGAGTCCTTCGCCACCGCGATCGCCGCCGACAGCGCCGTGCCGATCACCATCGACACGGGCAAGGGCGGGCCGGAGTCGTACTGCTACATCTGCTATCCGACGGGGAACACCGATCCGGCGTGCCAGCCCAAGCCGTGGCCGGAGACCATCGACTACCCGTGCACGCAGGCTCATCAGCAGACGTGCGTCGGCTGCGCCTGACGCGGCGCCGGCGCGGATCATCCCGCGGAGCGCCTCCGGGATCCAGTCCGGAGGCGCTCCTTCGTCCACAGGGTAGCTCTTCGCCTGGCCGGTCCGCGGCCGATTGACAGGGCGTGGAGAGAGGTTTATCGTTGATCCCAGGAACCGGCGCGAGAGGATCGGTTCCACACCGCAAACCGGGCCACGACGCCCCCTGCCGGCAGAACCGCCGGACGGGGGCTTTCTGTTTCCGGCGGAGCGATGGAGCGGGCGGCGTCGCGCGTCAGGACAATCGAGCAGATCCGGGACCCGCGAGGCCCCCGCCGGCAACAGCGCCGGCCGGGGGCCTATTTGTTTTTCGCCGACAGGGCGCGGCGGGAGCATCCGCCGGCAGCCCGGGCCAGGGACGCGCGACGCGCCTCCCCCCGAAC
>DASTNU010000438.1:0-4265 GCA_035720605.1 Longimicrobium sp.
AATTACGCGCCGCGGGTCCGCCAGGTGTCAGCGGCGGCGGCGGTTACGCGCCGCCGGCCGAAAGCCCCGGCGACCGCCCGCCGCCGTACAGGCGGCGATAGACCACGCTGTTGCGCAGCACCACCTTGACGTACGTGCGCGTTTCGGTGAAGGGAATGCGCTCGCGGAAGGCGTCGGGGTCGCCGCCGTAGCCCAGCTCGCGGCGCCAGCGGTCCGCGCGCCCGGGGCCCGCGTTGTAGGCGGCCAGCGCCAGGTCCCGCTTGCCGCCGTAGCGCCGCAGCTGGTCGCGCAGGTAGCGGGCACCCATCCGCAGGTTGATCTCCGGAACGGTGAGCAGGCTGGGGTCGAAGCTGCTCACCCCGGTCGCCGGCGCCAGCCACCGGCCGGTGGCCGGCATGATCTGGCTGAGCCCCGTGGCGCCCGCCCACGAGCGCGCCCGCGGGTTGAACGACGACTCCTGCCGCACCACGCCGGCGAGCAGGTAGGGGTCGATGTCCACGCGGTCGGCCTCGTCCTGCAGCAGCTCGTGGAAGGGAAAGGGAAAGACCACGCGCAGCAGCCGCTCGTCCCACTCCCCGCCGCGGCGCTCCAGCAGCTCGCGGCCCAGCCGGATGCCCTCCACCGGGTGCCCCGCGTCGCGCAGCCCCTCCGCCAGCGCGATGAGCGCGCCCTGGCGGCGGTCCAGCCGGCGCAGCTGCCAGTCCAGCTCCTCCTTCCACTCGTCCGCCAGCCCGGCGCGGTGCAGCACCTGCAGCCGCGCCAGCGCGGCCGCGGCCTCGCGCGCATCGCCGGGGGCGGCGGGCCAGCCGCGGCCGTCGGCCAGCGCGCGGGCCAGCGGGTCCGCGCCCAGCCGGTCCGCCGCCCGGATGGCGTAGTACGACACCGGGTCAGCGGCGATGGAGGCGGCGTACATCGTCCGGGCCCGCTCGTCGCGCCCGGCGCGCTCGTGCAGCACGCCGGCCCGGTACGCCGCCTCCGCCGTCTGCTCGCCCGTGGGGTAGCGGCCGGCGTACGACTCCCACGCCGCCGCGGCGCCGCCGGCGTCCTTGTCCTTCAGCAGCCGGTCGCCCACGCGGTACAGCGCCTCGCGCGCGTCCGGCGAAGCGGCGACGTCCGCGGCGCGGCGATAGTACGCGATCGCCGTCTCGCGGCTCTCCGCCGCGTCGCCCAGCAGGAAGAGCGCGGTGCCGGCGGCCGCAGTCTCGGGACGCCTGCCCACCAGCTTGCGCATCTCCGCCCAGCCCTCGTCGCTCCCCAGGCGGACGAGCGCCCGGGCGGCGTACAGCTCCGCCTCCGCGGCCAGGGCGGGATCGTCCAGCCGCGCCGCCGCCGCCGTCAGCGCCTCGCGCGCGGGGCGAAAGTCGCGCTCCTCGAAGAGCAGCCTGCCCAGGCGGAGGCGCTGGGCCGGCTCGTCCGACGCGCCGGCCCGCAGCGCGGCGCGCAGGCTGCGCGCGGCCAGCCCCGGCCGCTTTCCCGCCTCGTACGCGGAGGCGCGGGCCAGCTCCTCGTCCGCGGTGCGCGTCCCCGGCATCTCGCCCAGCCGCGCGGCGGCGCGCACGCGGAGCGCGGACGGAACGGGGGAATCCGCCGCCACCCGGCGCAGCTCCGCGCGGGCGTCCGCGCCGCGGCCGGCGGCGTCCAGCAGGCGGGCGTGGTCCAGCGCGGCTTCCGCCGCTTCCCGCGTGGCCGAGGCGGCGTCCAGGATCGGCCGCTCCCGCGCCAGGCGGTCCAGTGCGCGGGCCGTGTCGCCGCGGTCCAGCCAGAGGCGAGCCTCCGCCCGGGCCAGCCGCAGGCGCACGGGGGGGCTGGCGCTGGGCGCGGCGGCGGCGCGGGCGGCATCCGCATCCCCCGCCTTCGCCCGCGCCTCCGCCTCCAGCGCGTGCATCCAGTCCGCGCCCTCGCCGCCCTCGCGGGCCGCGCGCGCATACGCCTCCGCCGCGCCGCGCGCGTCGTCCGCGCGGGCCAGGGCCCGGCCCAGGCGCGCGGCGCCCTCCGCCCGGTGCTCGGCGCGCGAGTTGGCGAGGTAGCGGCGATACCCGTTCGCGGCGGCGGACCACTCGCGCCGCGCCTCGTGGGCGCGCGCCAGCAGGTACGCCCCTTCGCCGCGCGAGCGCTCGGCCAGCCACTCCTGGCCCTCCAGCAGGCGGCGGACGTGGCTCCACCCCTCCCACCCCGCGGCGGCGCGCGCGGCCACCAGCACCACCGCGTCCGGCGCCTTCGCGGGGTCCTTCACGTGGCCCCGCAGCTCCTTCCACGCCGCCCACGGCCGCCCCGCCTGCAGGTGCCGCTCCGCGGTGCGAACGGCCAGCGCCATCCCGGCGTGCGTGAGCGCCGGCATGGGCTGGTCGGGCAGGTGCGGCGTCAGCTCCTCGGCCTGCGGAATGCGCGAAAGGAGGGCGCGCTCGCCAGAAGCCGTGCTGAATGCAAGACCGGTGGCGAGACCCATCAGGGCCGCGTACAGGGGTGCGTGGCGGTGTCGGATCATGCGTACTGCGGGTGATTTGCGAGCGGAGACGCGGGCGTTCGCCGGGTGCGGAGAGGGGGCGCCCGTGACCTTCCGTCGTGGCTGCCGCTCCGGAAGAGCACGATCTGTTCCGGAAGACGAGCCAGGACAGCGGGTTACAGCGTAAACGGCGCGTGGTAATGCATGTCGTGGATGAACCCCGCCGCCGCGCCCGGGTTCCCCGGCGCGGAACAGCACAAGCATATGCGATACTTGCAGATGCGGATCTTCGGCGCAGCCGGGGCTCCGCATCGGTACGCATCAAGGGGAGCAGCGTGGTCCGCGCGACAGATCAGTCGAGGGCACCGCTTGCTCGACGCATCCGGATAGCCGTACCCGTCGTGTCCGACGCACCTGTGCCCGGCGGGTAGATGCCGGCCATCGGGGACGCGCCCGGGACGTTGCAGTTGACGATGAGCGACTTCACCGCCGGGGTTGCCCGAAGCCGGCAGGATGGCGTTCGTCCGTTCCCCCGACCCGCATTCGGGAGCTCGCCCGGACCGCGGCACGCGCGTTGCCCCATCCGGAGATCCGACCCGCCGACCCCGACACGCACCGGATCCACGTGCCCAAACGCGACCTGCTCCACTGGCCTTTCGTCGAACGACGCAGGAGCCGCCGGGACGACGGCTCGCCGCCGCGGCTCTCGTTCTTCTGCGAGCTGCGGGGGCCGGAGCTGGTGCAGCTGTTCGACGACGAGCGGCTGATCCCTCTGCTGCTGCGGCTGGAGGCGACGGTCACCATCGGCCTGGTGGACCTGAGCCGCGAGCGGGGGGAGGTGGTGCGGCGGCTGAACCAGGCGGGGGTGCCGGTGGCCGCGTGGCTGCTGCTTCCGGAGGAGAGCGGCTACTGGTGCAACGCGCACAACCCCACGGAGGCGTGGGAGCGCTACGGCGACTTTCACGCGTGGACGCTGGCGAACGGGCTGCGGTTCGAGCGCGTGGGCATCGACATCGAGCCCAACATCGACGAGGTGCGCGCGGTGCGGCAGCGCCCGCTGGCGCTCCTTCGAGCCCTGCCGCGCATCTTCCGCTGCATCGCCCAGAACCGCGAGATCTACCAGGGACTGGTGGCGCGCATCCACCGCGACGGGTACCCCGTGGACGCGTACGTCTTTCCCTTCATCCACACCGAGCGCGAGGCGGGGACGGAGGTGCTGCAGCGCATCACGGGGATGATCGACCTGCACGTGGACCGCGAGATCGCCATGCTGTACACCAGCTTCGCGCGGCCGCACGGGCACGGGTTCCTGGACTTCTACGCGCGGTACTTCCCGGCCGTGGCCGTGGGGGTGACGGGTGGAGGGGTGGAGGAGGGGCTGGACCCGCCGCCGCCGCTCAGCTGGGACGAGTTCGCGCGCGACCTGCGGCTGGCGCGCCGCCACGTGCGCGACATCCACGTCTTCAGCCTGGAAGGGTGCGTGGAGCACGGGTACCTGGAGCGGCTGGAGAGCTTCGACTGGACGGTGGCGATGCCGGAGCCCGACGCCACCGCCCGCGCGGCGGAGCTCACGCGGCGCATGCGGATCGCCCTGCGCGCGCTGGACCGGCCGCACGTGGCCTCGCTGGCCGCCACCGCCGCGGTGGTGGTGCCGCTCGGCCTGCTGGGCCTGGCGGTGCGGATGCTGCGCCTGCCGGACCGGGAGCCGGAGCAGCAGCCGGAGGTGCGGGTGACGGGGTGACGGGGTGACAGGGTGACAAGGTGAGGGGGTGACAGGGTGAGGGGGTGACAGGGTGACAAGGTGAGGGGGTGACAGGGTGAC
>DASTNU010000439.1:0-2026 GCA_035720605.1 Longimicrobium sp.
GCCCCTGCTGCGGGTGGTGATCGCGCGGGACCGGGCTAGCGACAGCTGGGTGCTGCTGCTGCGCCGGCACCACCTCACCAGCGACGTCACCTCGATGGAGGTGCTGCAGTCGGAGATCCAGGCCCACCTGCTGGGACAGGCCGACCGGCTGCCATCACCCCTCCCCTTCCGGAACTTCGTGGCCCAGGCGCGGCTCGGGGTGGATCGCGCGGAGCACGAGGGGTTCTTCCGGGAGATGCTGTCGGACGTGGAGGAGCCGACGGCGCCGTTCGGGCTGGTGGACGCGCATGGCGACGGGTCTGGTACGAGCCTGGCGCGGCTGCGGGTCGATGCGGAGCTCGCCGGCCGGCTGCGCGAGGGCGCCCGCACCCTCAGGGTGGGCGTGGCGACCCTGTGCCACGTGGCGTGGGCACAGGTGCTGGCCAGGGTGTCGGGCCGCTCCGACGTGGTGTTCGGGACGGTGGTGCTGGGGCGCATGCAGGGGGGCGTGGAGACGCGGCGCGTGCTGGGGCCGTTCATCAACACCCTGCCGGTACGCATCCGCGTGGGGAGGGAAGGGGCGGCGGCGAGCGTGCGGCGGACGCACGTGCTGCTGGCGGAACTGCTGCGCCACGAGCACGCGTCGCTGGCGCTGGCGCAGGGCTGCAGCGGGGTCGCCGCGCCTGTGCCCCTGTTCGCCTCCCTGCTCAACTACCGGTACAGCGACCGCAGGGCGAGGGCCGAGTCCGCCGAGGCACGCCAGGCGTGGGACGGCATCAAGTCCATCTACGGCTCGGGAGGGACGAACTACCCGCTCGCGATGTCGGTGGACGACCGGGGCGGAGAGTTCCAGCTCGTGGCGCAGGTGAGGGCGTCGGTCGAGCCCGAGCGCGTGTGCGCGCTGATGCACACCGCGCTGGCCGGGCTGGTCGACGCGCTGGAGGCGGCCCCGGAAACCCCGCTCGCGTACCTCGACGTGCTGCCGGAGGCGGAGCGCCGCCAGGTGGTGGAGGAGTGGAACGCCACCGACGCGGCGTATCCGCGCGATCGCTGCATCCACGAGCTGTTCGCGGCGCAGGCGGCGCGTACCCCGGACGCCGTGGCGGTGGTCTACGGGGACGAGGCGCTGACCTACGCGGAGCTGAACGCGCGGGCGGGCCGGCTGGCGCACGCCCTGGTGGAGCGCGGCATGCCCCGCGGCGAGCGGATCGCGATCGTGCTGCCGCGCTCCATCGAGCTGGTGGTGGCGGAGCTGGGCGTGCTCAAGGCCGGGTGCGCATACGTGCCGCTGGACCCGGGGCACCCGGCCGAGCGCCTGGCCTACATGGTGGCCGACAGCGGGGCGCGGCTGGTGCTGGGCCGCGCGGGCGAGCAGGTCCCCGAGCTGCTCGGGATCGCCCGGCTCGACGTCGACGCGGTGCCCGCGGGCGGCGGGGACGAGTGCTCCCTGCGGGTGGACGGCGAGGCGGCCGCCTACGTGATGTACACCTCGGGCTCGACGGGGGAGCCGAAGGGCGTGGTGGTCCCGCACCGCGCGGTCACGCGGCTGGTGCTGAACAACGGGTACGCGGCGTTCGGGGCGGAGGACCGGGTGGCGTTCGCGGCCAACCCGGCGTTCGACGCGACGACGATGGAGGTGTGGGCCCCGCTGCTCCACGGCGGGCGCATCGTGGTGATCGATCGGGACACGCTGCTCGATCCGCCGGCGTTCGCGCGGGTGCTGCGGGAGCAGGACGTCACCGCGCTGTTCATCACCACCGCGGTGTTCAACCACTTCGCGGCGACCATCCCGGACGCCCTGGCCGGACTGCGCTTCCTGCTCACGGGCGGAGAGCACAGCGACCCGGCGTCCTTCGCGCGGGTGCTGGGCCAGGGCGGACCGCACCCCGTGATCCACTGCTACGGGCCGACGGAGACGACGACCTTCGCGATCACGCACGAGGTGCGGAGCGTCGCGGAGGGTGCGCGCGCCATACCGCTGGGCCGGCCGATCGGCAACACGCGGGTCTACGTGCTGGATGCCGTGGGCCGGCCGGTGCCGGTGGGG
>DASTNU010000440.1:0-3691 GCA_035720605.1 Longimicrobium sp.
TCGAGCGCGTCCATCACGCCCTTGCCGATGCCGCGTGCCGGCACGTTGATGATCCGGGCCAGCGCCACGCGATCGGCGGGGTTGCGGGCCAGGCGCAGGTAGGCCAGCGCGTCCTTCACCTCGCGCCGCTCGTAGAAGCGCGTGCCGCCGATCACCCGGTACGGCATGCCCTCGCGGCGCAGCGCCTCTTCCATCGCCCGCGACTGCGAGTTCGTCCGATACAGGGTCACGAAGTGCCGCAGCGTGAGCCGCGGGTCGTCGGCCATGCGGCCGCGGATCTCCTCCGCCACCCACTGCGCCTCGTCCTGCTCGTCCGCCGCCTCCACCAGCGTCACCCGCTCGCCCGCCGCGTTGTCGGTGCGCAGCGTCTTTCCCTTGCGGTTGACGTTCTCCGCGATGACGCGGTTGGCGGCGTCCAGGATGGTCTTCGTCGACCGGTAGTTCTGCTCCAGGCGAACGACCTTCGTGTCGGGGAAGTCCTTCTCGAAGTCCAGGATGTTGCGGATGTCCGCGCCCCGCCATCCGTAGATGGACTGGTCGTCGTCGCCCACCACGAAGAGGTTGCGGTGGTCCTCCGCCAGCAGGCGCAGGAAGACGTACTGCGCGCGGTTGGTGTCCTGGTACTCGTCCACCAGCAGAAAGCCGAAGCGGCCGGCGTAGCGCCGCAGCACGTGCGGGTGCTCGCGAAAGAGCTGCACCGGCTTCACCAGCAGGTCGTCGAAGTCGAACGCGTTGGCGTCGCGCAGCGCCTGCTGGTAGAGCGGGTACACGTCCGCCACCACGCGCTCGAACGGGTCGCGGGCGTGGGCCGCGTACTCGCCCGGGCCCGTGAGCTCGTTCTTGGCGGCGGAGATGGCGCCGTGCACCGCGCGCGGCGTGAACTTCTTGGGATCCAGCTTGAGCGTGTCGCGGATGATGCGCTTGGTCAGCGCGTCCGCGTCTTCGGCGTCGTAGACGGTGAAGCCGGGGGACCACCCCAGGCGCTGCGCGTCGCGGCGCAGGATGCGCACGCCCACGGAGTGGAAGGTGCCGATCCACATCCCCGTGGGCTCGCGGCCCAGCGCCTTGCGGACGCGGTCGCGCATCTCGCCGGCGGCCTTGTTGGTGAAGGTGAGGGCCAGGATGCTTCCCGGGTCCACCCCCTGCTCGTCCACCAGCCAGGCGATGCGGGTGGTGAGCACGCGCGTCTTGCCGGAGCCCGCGCCCGCCAGCACCAGCAGCGGCCCCTCGAAGTGCGAGGCCGCTTCGCGCTGCTCCGGGTTCAGGTGCGAAAGGTCGAACGCCATCTATCGCTGGATGATCGTCAAGATCGTGATGGATGAGCAGGCATCCTGCCGCGCCCCCTCCGGGCTCGCAAGACTCGCCCACCTCCCCCAAAACCCCTGGGGGAGGTTGATGCGACCGACGGATCGGGGGGCGCTGCGACCCGCATCGCACTGCGTCCGCGGGCCCCTCCCCCCGTCCCCCTCCCCGCTCGTTCCTCGCGGAGAGGGGGAGAACGGCAACTGCACCGCACTTCGCGTGGGGCCCTCGCCCCCGGCCCCTCTCCCGCAAACTGCGCGGGAGAGGGGAGAACCCATCCCCGACCCGCGATGTCATTCCGAGGGGGAGCGCCCGGCGGGACCTTCCTCACCGAAAACCATGGGCGCTACCAGGAACCTACCGTCCGAGCCTGGGAGCCCGCCTCACACCCTGCACTCGCCAGTGCAGTCCGCGCAGGCGGACTTCGTGACCTGCCAGCAGCGGTTTCAATTCAACCGCCGGGACGAAACCCTGCCTCTCTCCGCCCCCACCCCGACGCACGGGGAGTCAGCTGGCCGCGCCGCCCCCGCCGCCCGCATCCCCACCGGCGCTGGCCTGCCCGCGGCGCGCGACCAGGCGGTCCCACGGCAGCCGGCCGACGCGGTCGGCGCTGTCCGGCGCCGCGGGGAGCACCATCACGAAGCGGGCGCCGCGCTCGGAAGGCTCCAGGCGCAGGCGTCCGCCGTGCACGTCCTCCACGATGCGCCGGGCGAGCGAAAGCCCCACCCCCCAGCCGCCCTTCTTGGTCGTCACCCCCGGATCGAAGAGCGTCGCGCGCACCGCCGGCGCCACCCCGGGGCCGTCGTCGACCACCCGCAGCTCCACGCGCCGCTCGCCGTGCGCCTCCGCCTCGATGCAGATGCTGCCGCCGGCCCCCGCCAGCGCGTCCAGCGCGTTCTTGATCAGGTTCTCCAGCGCCCACTCCAGCAGGATGGCGTTCCCCAGCACCGCCGGCGTCCCCTCCGCCACGTCCACCGACAGCTCCACCGTGCGGCCGAGCTGCGGCAGGCGGACGCGGACGTAGCGCTCCAGCACCCGCAGCAGCATGCGCACGTCCACCGGCTCCTTCTGCACCGGCCGGCCGATCCACTCGAAGCGGCGGGCCACCTTCTCCAGCCGGTCCAGGTCCGCCTCCATCTCCCCCGCCACCGCCGGCAGCGCCGCCATCTCCTCGCGGTCCTCGTCCGGCAGGCGCAGGATCTCCACCCACCCCGCCAGCGACGAGAGCGGCGTGGCCATCTGGTGCGCCGACTCGCGCGCCATCGCCGCCCAGATGCGCTCGCGCTCCGTGCGCACGTTGTGGCGGATGACCGAGCCCAGCGCCAGCAGCAGCCCCACCAGCGCCCCCACCTGCAGCCAGGGCACCACCCGCAGCCGGCGCACCGTGGGCGGGTCGCCGAAGTAGATGGTGCCCAGGCCGGGCTCGCTGATGGGCGGGTTGCGCGCCGCCAGGCGGTCCGCGTAGTCCAGCACGCGGATCATGTCGGCGGTGTCGCCCTGGGTGGCGTCGAAGGGAAGGTTCCGCCAGTCCGCCGGGACGCCGTCCAGGTCGGTGTAGACGATGGGGATGCGCAGCTGCTGGATGTCGCCCGAAAGGCCCAGCAGGGTGCCGATCAGGTCCGCGTCGGGGTCGTTCAGCCCGGCCAGCACGCGCACCACGATGCGCGAGTGCACCTGCGCGTCCTTGCGCATCTCGCGCACCAGGAGCTGGCTGTACACCAGGTACCACGCCAGGATGGCCGCGGCCAGCAGCGCCAGCGTGGTGGGCCAGTGGCGGCGGTTCACGGGCGGATGCGCGGGGGCGCGGGTGTCCGCATGGCGTGCGCGAGGGCGAAAGGTGCCGCCGTGGCGCGGCGGCCGGGGAGCGCGAGCGCGCTCAGGGACGGACCAGGCGGTCCGTCCCCAGGTACGGGCGCAGCACCTCGGGGACCAGCACGGAGCCGTCCTCCTGCTGGCCGTTCTCCAGGATGGCGACGACGGTCCGCGGCAGCGCCACCCCGGACGCGTTCAGCGTGTGCACGAACTCCGGCTTCGCGCCCGCCTCCGGCCGGTAGCGGATGCCGGCGCGCCGTGCCTGGAAGTCGCCGAAGTTGCTGGCGCTGCTCACCTCCAGCCACTTCCCCACCCCCGGCGCCCACACCTCCAGGTCGTACGTCTTCGCCGCGCTGAAGCCGGTGTCGCCGGACGCCAGCAGCAGGACGCGGTAGGGCAGGCCCAGGAGCTGGAGCACCCGCTCCGCGTGGCCGGTGAGCGCCTCGTGCGCCGCGTCGGAGTCCTCCGGCCGCTCGAAGCGCACCAGCTCCACCTTGTCGAACTGGTGCACCCGCAGCAGCCCGCGCGTGTCCTTTCCCGCCGCCCCCGCCTCGCGGCGAAAGCAGGGCGAGTACGC
>DASTNU010000441.1:0-5817 GCA_035720605.1 Longimicrobium sp.
CTCCGACCAGATCTCCGCCAGCGCCGCCTCCGCCTCGCCCGCGGGCGCCTCGTACGCCTGCCGCGCGAACGCCTCGCCGCCGGGCGCGGGAAGGGCGCGGCGGTCCAGCTTGCCGTTGGGGGTGAGCGGGAGCGCGTCCAGCGCCACGTACGCCGCCGGCACCATGTACTTGGGCAGGCGCTCGGCCAGGTGCGCCCGCAGCGCCTCCACCTGCACCGGCGCGCCCGCGTGGTACGCCACCAGGCGGGTGTCGCCGCCGGCGTCCGCGCGCGCCACCACCGCCGCCTCGCGCACGGCATCGTGCTCCAGCAGCCGCGCCTCGATCTCCCCCAGCTCGATCCGGTAGCCGCGCACCTTCACCTGCGCGTCGTTCCGACCGACGAACTCCAGTGCGTGAGTGCGTGAGTGCGTGAGTGCGTGAGTGAACGGCGGCTGGCTTCGCTGCTCGTGGCCAGCCCCCGGCGACTCCCCCACTAACGCACTCACGCACTCACGCACTAACGCACTTTCTTTCCAGCGCACCAGGTCGCCGGTGCGGTACATCCGCGCGCCGGGGACCGCGCCGAACGGCTCGGGGACGAAGCGCTCCGCGGTGAGCCCCGGGCGGCCGAAGTAGCCGCGCGCCAGCCCGTCCCCCGCGATGTGCAGCTCCCCGGCGACGCCCACCGGCACCGGCTCGCCCGCGCGGTCCAGCACGTACAGCCGCGTGTTCGCCGCCCCCGCCCCGATCGCCACCGCGCCGCGCGCGCCGGCCTCCGCCGCGCCCACGGCCTGCACCGTCGACCAGATCGTCGTCTCCGTCGGGCCGTACACGTTCCACAGCGCGCCCACGCGCTCCACCAGCCGCGCCGCCAGCTCCCCCGGCAGCGCCTCGCCGCCGCAGAGGGCGCGCAGCTCCGCCGCGCCCGCCCAGCCCCCGTCCACCAGCATGCGCCAGGTGGCGGGCGTCGCCTGCATCACCGTCGATGCGCCGCCGCCGATCGCCTCCGCGAGGAGCGAGGGCTCCGCGGCGGTGGCGCGGTCGAGCACCTCCACCCGCGCGCCGTGCAGCAGCGGGAGGAAGAGCTCCAGGACCGAGATGTCGAAGGAGAGCGTGGTGACGGCGATCAGCCGGTCCGCCGGCGTCATCCCCACGCTCTGCTGGATGGAGCAGAGGAGGTTGATGACGCCGCGGTGGGTGTTCATCACCCCCTTGGGCCTGCCCGTGGAGCCGGAGGTGTAGATGACGTAGGCGAGGTGGTCCGGCAGCGTCGCGCGCGCCGGGTCCGACGCCGGCTCGTCCGCCCAGGCGTGCGCATCGGTGTCGATGAGGATGCGCGGCGACTCGCCGGCGAAGCGCTCCGCGAGGGAGGCCTGCGTCAGCAGCACGGCGGGGGCGGCGTCGGCCAGGATGTGGCCCAGCCGCTCCTCCGGGTGGGACGGGTCCAGCGGGACGTAGGCGCCGCCGGCCTTGAGGACGGCCAGCAGGCCGACGAGCATCTCCGCGCCGCGCTCCACGCAGAGCGCCACGCGCACGTCCGGCCCCACGCCGCGCGCGATGAGGTGGTGCGCCAGGCGGTTGGCGCGGGCGTTCAGCTCCGCGTAGGTGAGCGCGTCACCCTGGAAGACGAGCGCGGGGGCGTCCGGCGTCCGCGCCGCCTGCGCTTGGAAGAGCTCGTGCAGGGAGGCGGAAGCGGGATACGCGGCCTCCGTGCGGTTCCACCCCTCCAGCACCTGCGCCCGCTCCGCCGCGGCGAGCACGTCCACGCGGCTCACCGGGCGCTCGGGGGTGCGCTCCAGCGCCTCGACCAGGCCCTCCAGCGCGCGGTTCACCATCGCGCACACCCGCTCCGGGCCCACGGACGCCGGAACCTGCGCCTTGAGCCCGAAGCCCTCGCCGCGGTCGTCCACGGTGAGCGCGACGGGGTAGTTGGTGCGCTCCTCGCCGTAGATGCGCCCGCTGCCCGCGGGCCCGCTCCCCGCCGCCTCCGCCGCGCGCCGGGGCGTGCTGTGCCGGTAGTTCAGCAGCGCGGTGAAGAGCGGGGCCGGGGCCGCCACCCCGCTGCACCGCTGCGCCAGCGCCAGCGACGCGTGCTCGTGCCGCAGCAGCCCCGCCAGCCGGGCGTGCGTCTCCCGCACGCTCGCCTCCACCCCCCGCGCGCCGGCGGGCACGCGGAGGGGAAGGGTGTTCATGAACGGCCCCATCACCCGGTCGGCGCCTTCGCCGCCCTGCATGCGGCCGAAGAGCACCGTGCCGAACACCACGTCCTCGCGGCCCGACGCCCGCGCCAGCACCTGCGCCCACGCCAGGTGAAAGACGCTCGCCGCGCTGACGCCCAGGCGCCGCGCCTGCTCGCGCAGCCGCGCGGCGAGGGCGCCGTCCACCGGCAGCCGCGCCTCCGCGACCTGCGCCCCGTCGCCCCAGGCGTCCAGCAGGCCGAAGGGCGCCGTGGGCTCGTCCACCTCGGCCAGCATCTCGCGGAAGAACGCCTCGTGCTCCGCCTGGCTCACCCCCAGCCGCGCCTGCGCCACGTAGCTGCGGAACGGCAGTGGCGCCGGCAGCTCGTCCGCGCGGCCGGCCAGGTGCGCCTGGACCTCCCCCTGCAGTACCTCCAGGGTCACGTGGTCGCCGACGAGGTGGTGATGGTGCAGCAACAGCAGCCACCGGTCCCGCGCCGCGTCGCGCGCCACGTACGCCCGCATCAGCGGCGCCCGGCGCAGGTCGATGCGGTGGCGCCGGGGATCGAGCGCGCGGTACAGCCGCAGCGCCGCCTCCCCCTCGCCCGCGGGCACCTCCACCTCCTCCACCGGCAGCCGGGCCTGGCGCCACACCACCTGCACGGGCTCCGGCAGCCCCTCCCACGCCACCGTCGTGCGCAGGACGTCGTGCCGGGCGATCACCGCCTGCAGGGCGTCCAGGTACGCGTCCAGCCGCGCGCGGCCGTCGAAGGCGTACACGCTGGCCAGCAGGTACGGATCGCCCTCCGCCGCCACCAGGTGGTGGAAGAGGATCCCCTCCTGCAGCGGCGCCAGCGGGTAGACGTCCCCAAGGTTCGGCGCGCCGCCCTCCACCCCCGCCACGATGGCGTCGACCTCCGCCTGGCCCAGCTCCACCAGCGGCAGCATCTCCGGGGTGATCGCCTCGCACCCGGCGGGAATCCCGTTGGCGGGGACCTGCACCTCGAACGGCACGCTCCCCACCGCGGCGGCCAGCTCCGCCAGCGTGGGCGCGGTGAAGAGCGCGCTCACCTCCGCGTGCAGCCCGCGGCGGCGCATCCGCTCGATGAGCCGCACCACCAGCAGCGAGTGGCCGCCCAGCTCGAAGAAGTTGTCGCCGCGGCCGATCCCCTCCACTCCCAGCACCTCGGCCCAGACCTCCGCCAGCGCCACCTCCGTCTCCCCCACGGGCGCCTCGAATCCGCGCCGCGCGTACGCGTCGCCGCCGGGCGCCGGGAGCGCGCGGCGGTCGGTCTTGCCGTTGGGCGTCAGCGGCAGCGCGTCCAGCATCACGAACGCCGCCGGCACCATGTGCTCCGGGAGCCGCTCGGCCAGGTGGGCTCTCAGCGCGTCCGCGTCCAGCGCGTCGCCCACGCAGTACGCCACCAGGCGCCGCTCGCCGGGCGCGTCCTCGCGGGCCAGCACCACCGCCTGGCGCACCGCCGGGTGCCGGGCCAGGCGCGCCTCCACCTCGCCCAGCTCCACGCGGAAGCCGCGGACCTTGACCTGGGTGTCGTTGCGCCCCAGGAACTCGATGGTCCCGTCGCTCCGCCACCGCGCCAGGTCGCCGGTGCGGTACGCCCGCGCGCCGGGGCGCGCGGCCAGGGCGTCGGGGACGAAGCGCTCGGCCGTGAGCGCCGGGCGGCCCAGGTACCCGCGCGCCACCCCCGCCCCGCCGATGTACAGCTCGCCCACCGCGCCGGGCGGCACCGGCTCGCCCTGGCGGTCCAGCACGTAGACGCGCGTGTTGGCCAGCGGCCGCCCCACGTGCGGCGCAAAGCCGTCCTCCCGCCGCATCTCCACCCAGGTGGAGTACGTCGTGGTCTCCGTGGGCCCGTAGAGGTTGCACACCCGCTCCACCGCGGTGGTGGCGAAGATCCGCTCCACCAGCGGCTGCTTGAGGGGCTCGCCGGCCAGGTTCACCGTGCGCACCCCCGCCGGCACCGCCCCCGCCTCCACCAGCGCCTGGATGGCGGAGGGGACCGTGTTCAGCAGCGTGACGTCCGCGGGCGCGCGCAGCAGCTCCAGCGCGTCGCGCACCAGCCGCACCGTGGCGCCGGCGGCCAGCGGCACGAACAGCTCGAAGACGGCCAGGTCGAAGTTGAGCGAGGTGGAAAGGAGGGTGCGGTCCAGCCCGCGCGCCGCGAACTCCCGCACCCCCCAGTCGACGAAATTGACGGCGCTGCGGTGCTCGATGGCCACGCCCTTGGGCGTTCCCGTGGAGCCGGAGGTGTAGATGACGTACGCCAGGTGGTCCGGCGTAAGCCCGGCCGGACGCGGGTCCGCCGCCGGCTGGTGCGCCCACCGGTCCGCGTCGCGGTCCAGCGCCACCACCGGCACCTCCCCGGCGAACGATCCCGCGAGCGCGCCCTGGGTCAGCAGCACCGCGGGCGCGCTGTCGGCCAGCATGTGGCGCAGCCGCTCGCGCGGGTACGCCGGGTCCAGCGGCACGTACGCCCCGCCCGCCTTGAGGGTGGCCAGCACGCCCACCACCAGGTCGGGGGTGCGCTCCATGCAGACGCCCACGCGCACGTCCGGCCCCACCCCCATCCCCACGAGATGGCGGGCCAGGCGGTTGGCGCGCGCGTTCAGCTCCGCGTACGCCAGCGACCCGTCCCCGAAGGCGAGCGCGGCGGCGTCCGGGGTACGCGCGGCTTGGGCCTGGAAGAGCTCGTGCAGGCAGGCGTCCGCGGGGTACGCGGCCTCCGTGGCGTTCCACTCCTCCACCACCCGCAGGCGCTCCGCCGCGGGGAGCATCTGCAGCCGCGGCACCGGCGCCTGGTCGTCGGCCGCCATCGACTCCAGCACGCGGCGCAGGTACCCCACCTGGCGCTCCACCGTCGCCCGGTCGAAGAGCGAGGTGGCGTAGGTCACGGCGCCCGCGATCCGCCCGCCCGTGGCGGAGAGCGCCAGCAGCAGGTCGAACTTGGCCGTGGCGGCCGCCGCGCCGCGCACCGGCCCCACCTGCAGCCCGGGGAGCTCCAGCGCCTGCCGCCCCTCGGCCTGCCACGCGAGCATCGCCTGGAAGACGGGGGTGTGGGCCAGGCTGCGCACGGGCTGCACCCGCTCCACCACCTGCTCGAAGGGGATGTCCTGGTTCTGCTGCGCCTGGAGGGTGCGCGCCCGCACCCGGCCCAGCAGCTCCGCCACCGTGGGGGCGCCGGAAAGGTCCACGCGCAGCGCCAGGGTGTTGACGAAGAAGCCGATCAGCCCCTCGATCTCCCGCCGCCCGCGGTTGGCGGCCGGCGTTCCCACCACCACGTCGTCCTGCCCCGCCAGCCGGCCCAGGGTCGCCGCCCACCCGGCCAGCACCGTCATGAACAGGGTGGCCCCGTGGCGCCGGCCCAGCTCCGCCAGCCGCGCGGTCAGCGCCTCGTCCAGCTCCACCGGCACGGCGCCGCCGGCGTGGTCCTGGCGCGCCGGGCGGGGGCGGTCCGTGGGGATCTCCAGCACCTCCGGCGCGCCGGCCAGCGCCGCCGTCCAGTACGCCGCCTGCGCCTCCAGCACTTCGCCCTCCACCCAGCGCCGCTGCCACGCGGCGTAGTCCGCGTAGTGCACCGGGAGCGGCGGGAGCGGGTCGCCCTCCCCGCGCGCGAAGGCGGCGTAGAGCGCGCCCAGCTC
>DASTNU010000442.1:0-4601 GCA_035720605.1 Longimicrobium sp.
GGGGCGCTCTTCCACTCGTCCAGCGGCTCCGCGGGCTGCACGTCGTAGTGGCCGTAGACGAGGAGCGTGGGGGCGCCCGCCGGCGCGCCCCGCCACTCGCCGAGCACGACGGGATGGCCTTCCGTGGCGATGATCTCCACCGTCTGCAACCCCGCCTCGCGCATGCGCTCCGCCAGCCACTCCGCGGCGCGGGCGGTGTCCGCCCTGTGCTCGCTCTTGGCGCTGACGCTGGGGATGCGGAGCCACTCGTTCAGCTCCTCCAGGTGCTTGTCGCGGTTGCGCTGCAGGTAGTCGGTCGCGGGCATGGTCTCGCTCGGTAGCTCGTTCGATGGGCCTCGGTCGCCGCCAAGATATCATTCTCGTCCGGCAGCGGCGAGTGAACGGGCCACGCGCGATTGGAGGCGAAGGAAGCGCATCCTTGCATCGGAATGGCGCTTTGTGCACTTTGGATCCGGCGTGGACACGTCACCGGAGCTTCGCGATGAAGATCAAGCCGTGGGTATCGAGCGTGAAGGAGGGCGCCCGGGGCAAGTGGCCGGTCGGCACCCTGATCTTCTATGGAACGGACAACCGGCACGCGACCAAGGTCGTGGCCTCGGTGTTCGCGTACGACGGTGCGGAGCCGGTGATGAAGAAGTGGTTCGAAGATCGGATCGACGTGCGCCTGGACCGTCGTATCGGCGAGGAAGTCTTCCGGTTCTTCCGCAGCCATGGAATCCGCCGGACGGTGATGATGGCGGGGATCTTCGGGTGCCCGCACGAGGAGGGCATCGACTACCCCGACGGCGAGGTGTGCCCCCGGTGCCCCTTCTGGGCCACGCACGACCGCTACGAGCACGCGGTCCCGCGCGACGCGGACTGGAAATGACGAGCGGGGCGGCCGCCTGGCCGCCCCGCTGCGTTCATCCGCCGCTCTCGCGGGCGCCGCGGTCGCGCTCGGTGGCGACCTCGCGCTCGGCGTCCAGGCGGTGCTTGCGCTTCACGCCGACGATGAACAGGAAGAGTCCCGCGGCGCCGAGCACGAGCGCCGTCTTCGACATCGCCGCCTTGCCACCCTCGCTGGGCACTCCACGCTCGGCCATCGGTGCTCTCCGGATCGGTTGCGGTCCCCGTTTTCGCCATGACGATACGCGTCGAGCCCGCGTCACGCGAGGGGGATCGTCATCTGCTACGGTGGATGCAAGAAGCGTGGATGCGCGCCGCGGCGCACGGGATCGACTTGCGCCATCGCGCCTCGTGTTTGTGCGCACCCGGAAGCGGTTCTTCCCACGGAAAACGGCGCCGGCGCGCCTTTGCGCGCCGGCGCCGCCCTGTCGGCGAATCCCGGAGCTACGGCCGGCAGTCGCGCTCCGCCGCGGACCGGCAGCGGGTGAGCTGCGGCGCCGGCGGCGCGCCGGACTCCCGCGCGGCCTGCTGGGCGGACGGGTCGTACGTGATGGTGAGCTGCACCGTGCCGCCGGTGCTCAGGCCGTACGTCTGCGTGGCCGTCCCCCGCACCACGTTCGCGAAGCCCAGCGCCGCGGTGTTCGGGCTGATGGAGCCCTCGTTCAGCGCGCGGACGACCAGCACGTTGCGGCCCTGCCGGTAGGTGACCGGGAACGTCGTCCCCGCGTTCGTCAGCGAGAAGCTGCTGGCGATCGGCGTCCCGTTCAGCGTCACCGTGACCAGGTCGCCGTCCTGCTGGCCGTGGTCCCACAGGCGAAGGGTGGACTGCTGCCGGTTGACCACCAGGTCCGACAGCTGCGGCTCGATGGTCACGCTCAGCGCGGCGCTCGCCGTGACCTTGCCCCCCACCAGCACCTGGATGGGGATGAGCACGCTCTGCTGGGGAGCCACGGACGATGCGGACACCGACACCGAGACGGTTCCCGAGGCCAGCGGGTTCAGCGTCGCCGGCCCGCTCGGCGCCGATACCGACAGCCAGACCGGGCGCGTCCACGGCGCTCCCGTCCCCGTCGCCAGGCGGTAGGTGATCGACTGCGCCTGCTGCCCGCCCTCGTTGGTCACCGTGATGCGCAGCGTGGTCTGGCTGCCGGCCGTCAGCGTGGCCGACGGCGGCGTCCCGAAGCGCACGTTCCCCTCCGTCACGATCTGGAAACCGTTGTGGCCGTTCGCGGGACCGCTGCCGGACGTCTGGGCCCTGCAGTCCTGGGCTGAGCCCAGGCTTGCCGCCAGCGTCACCGATTCGATCGCCTGCGCGTTCTTCCCCACCGTCTCCAGCGCGCGGTCCACGGCGGTGGGCGCGCCCGTGAAGCGCCAGCGGCCCGGCGCCGAGTTCGCCGTAAAGCTCACGCCCTCGCTGGTGACCGGCACCTCGCGGTGGATCACCCCGACCGCCTCGCGGAGCGCGTCGCCGAAGTTCCTCTCCAGCAACTCGATCGCGCCCACGAGCCCAAAGTCCTTCAGCACTCCCCAGATGGCGGGGCGCAGCCGGAGCCCCTCGCGCATCGCGATCAGCGCCCGCATCGCCTCGCGGGCTGCGTGCAGCGTCGCTCCCAGCGACACGGCGCTGGTCAGCAGCTTGCCCGCGGGCTGCTGGACGGCGTAGATGCGCATGGAGCCGCTCCCGCCGTCGTGAAGCACGCCGACGGGCGCCACCTCCAGCCGCAGCCCATCGTCGTCCAGGATCACCGGGACCATGGCGGCGATCAGCGCGGTCAGGTCCAGGGCCAGCATGAACTTCACCGTCATCGCCGCGACGGCCGCCCCGGCGATGGGGTTGATGGCCGCCGCGGCGATCACCAGCGCCGAGGTGATGCCGAGCGACCAGAGCTGCAGGCGCCCCAGCTTCTCCAGCTGCGCCACGTGGCTCACGCATCGCTGCACGATGCGGGTGCCGGAGACGGGGGTCTGCTGCAGCCGCGGTCCCCCGCCGCCGGCCAGGCTGAACGAGGGGCCCATGCTCGCCAGGTCGGCGATCATCGCGGTGAGCATCCCGGTGATCTCGCGCATCATCTCGGCGTTCTCGGTATAGAACGCCGCGGCCACGGCGGCGTCCTGCGCCGGGAGCGCCGCCACCCGCTGCTGGGTGGTCTCGGCGATCTCGATGAGGGCGTCCAGCCGCGGGAAGAGGACGGAGTCGGCCTCGGAGCTGACGTACCGCTGCGCCACGATCGCCTGGATCTGCAGGCTGTCCGCCAGCAGGTTCATCTCCGCGAGCGCGGCGGCGGGCGACCCGCCGGCGTACTGCGGGGCGAGCACCTGCAAGCGCGCCCGCAGCTCGCCCTTGCCGTCCGGCCTGGGGACGACGAGCTCCGCCTCGCCCGGCGCGAGCTGGGGGACCACCATGCGGTGCACCTCGGCGAGCGCGTCCCACAGGATCGCGGTGGGCTGGCCGCCGACCGTGACGTCGACGGGCTGGGCCGTCTGGTACGCCTCGGGGACGCCGCGCACCTCCACCATCTGGAACGACCGCGCCGCGCCGGGCTCCACCGCCAGGCGGCGCTCGGGAGACGTGCTGCTGTCGCACCCTGCCAGGACGAACGCCAGCACGGGAAGCGCCCGGAGGACGGGCCGGGGGATGGGAGACATGGGATCCCTCGAGGAAAGGAGGAGGTGGATGCGGGGCGGCATGAAAAATGTGACTTCGGTGCCGCTGCACGGCGGCGATGGATCCCGCCTTCCCGCAGGCGTACAACTACAGGGTCGGACCGCGCACGCCGAATTCCCGGCGGAGGGCGACGACCGGCCCCGGCGCTCACCGCCGGCGCCGCGCTCGCCGGCCTCAGGATGCGGGCGGCGCTCGTTGCGCGCGGATAGATTGCCGCCATGCGCGACCCCGACGACCTGTTCGCCGCCCTCGCCTCCTCTTCCTTCCGCCGCCGCTTCCGGCTGCGCGGGCCGGAGCTCGCCTACCTGCGCGGCCGGGGGATGGAGACGGTGCTGCGCCACGCGGACGAGATGATCGCGGCCCGCCTGGCACCCGCCGACCCACCGAACGACGGCCGCCAGACGCCCATGCGCGGGCATCCCGTCTTCCTCGCCCAGCACGCGACCGGCACCTGCTGCCGCGGCTGCCTGGCGAAGTGGCACCACATCCCGAAAGGCCGCGCGCTGACGGACGAGGAGCGCGCATACGTCGTCTCGGTGCTGGAGCGCTGGATTCGCGCGCAGGCCGCCGCCGCGCCGCCGGACGAGCCGCATCCGCCGCAACCCGTCCGTCGTTCCGACGACCCGCAGATGGGGCTGGACCTGGGATGACCGGGATCCCGGCCCTCTCCGGACGCCTCACGGCTGGCGGCTACAACCCTTCGTAAGGGCCGTGCGTCACAGGGTGCGCTCCTGCTCGATCCGCTCACCCGACGGCAATCCCATGCGCACACGCCATCCCGCCATCGCTACGCTGCTCGCCGTCGCCGCGCTCGCCGCGTGCGCCACCGTGGCCGCACCGCCGGTTCCAGCCCGGACGACCGCGCGCAGCGACGAACCCCGGGCCGCCCAGGCGCTGGCGGGGCTGCTGGCCGCGATCAACTCCGGAGATTCCGCGCAGGTGGCGCGCTTCGCGGAGCGGATGTACGACCCGGATCACCTGGCCGGGTCCGGGGGCGTGCCGCGCGCGGTGCAGCGGTGGATGGAGGTGCACACGCTCTACGGGCCGCTGG
>DASTNU010000443.1:0-3370 GCA_035720605.1 Longimicrobium sp.
CGCGCGGACGTGGATGGGGTGCGCCGGGTGCTGCCGCGACTGGAGCTCATCCTCTGACGGCACGCCGCGCCCTCATCGGGAGGCGGTGCCCCGGCGTTCGCGAGGAGGTGCTGGTCCGGCGCGCGAAAGCCGCATCGTCCGGCGCCGCGGAAAGGGAAGGAGAGCATGGCAGGCACCAAGAACGGCATCCCCGACGACTCGCCGCTCGTCATCCCGCGGCTCGTGTGCGGGGACATCGCCGCGGAGGCCGGCTTCTGCGCCGCGGCGTTCGGCGCGGTGGAGCTGAACCGGCGGCCGGGTCCGGACGGCACGGTGGCGCACGCGCTGCTGGGGATTGGCCCGGCGATGGTGATGCTCGAGCGGGAGTGGCCGGTGCTGCCCAGCCGCGCCCCCGCACCGGACGGAAGCTCGCCCGTGGTGATCTACCTCTACGTGGAGGACGCGGATGCGACCGTGGAGCGGGCGGTGGCCGCCGGGGCGCGGGTGCTGGTACCCGCGAAGGACCAGTTCTGGGGCGACCGCACGGCGTGGATCGTGGATCCCGCCGGCCACGTGTGGACCGTCGCCGCGCGCGTCGAAGAGCCGGCCGAAGAGCAGCGGCAGGCGCGCTGGGCCGGCATCCTCCGCGATCAGGACCGATGAGGCGCGGGCTTTTCTCCGGACAGGAGCGTTTCGCTCCGCCCGCCCGCGCCGCCATCCTGGTCCTGCCCGTTGCAAACGCCGCACATCGCGCGTTGTCTTCCCGGCCAGGAAACGAACGCTCTCCTGCCGCGTGCGCCGCGCCCGTCCGCCGGCCTCCATCACCCGTACCCGCCGCTCTCATCCACCATGCGCCTTCTCCTCCTCTGCGTTCTCGGCGTTGCGCTGCTCCCCGGCTCGCCGCTGCACGCGCAATCCGGTGATCCAGTCCACCCGGCGTCATCCACCGTCCTGCCGCCGATCCTCCGCGTGGATGCACGACAGGCGATCGACGCCGGCTACGCAGTCGTGCCGTTCCGGCCGGAGGGTGGACGCCCGGCCGGATGGCTGGTGGTGGGCGGCGCGGCGGGCGGCGGCGTGGGGATGATCGCCGGGATGCTGATCGGCGCGGTGGTGGACGGGCCGGCGGACGACGACTGCATCGACTTCTGCTTCGGTCCCGGGCTCATCCTGGGCACGCTGGCGGGGGAGGCGGCGGGGGTGGCGCTCGGCGTGCACCTGGCCAACGGGAGGCAGGGCTCGCTGCCGATGGGAGTGCTGGCATCGGCCGGGCTGCTGGCGCTCGGGGGGCTGGTGGCGCTGGAGGCGCCGGAGCTCCTGCTGGTGATCCCGCTGGCCCAGGTCGTCGGCGCCATCCAGGTGGAGCGCGTGACGGGGCGGTGAGATCGCGGGGAAATCGGCGGCGCGGGAACCGGGATCGGAGGGACCCATCATGAAGCTGGAAGAGCGCATCGGGGCGTGGCCCGTGGCGGAGGGCTGCTTCTTCCGCGTCTGGGCGCCGCACGCGCAGAGGGTGGCCGTGCTGGTGCAGGACCCGCCGTCCTGGGAGGTCGACGAGCCCGGCGCCATCGAGCACGACCTGGTGCGCGAGGGGGACTACTGGAGCGCGACCGTGCCGGAAGTGCACTCCGGCCAGCTGTACCGCTACCGCATCGAAACCCCCGATGGCGAGGTGCTGCAGCGCCTGGACCCCGCCGCGCGCGACGTGTTGAGCTCCGAGCTCACCCGGCACGACCCGGAGAGCCGCAACGGCTCCGTGGTCCCCGCCGCCGGGCCGTTCGCCTGGGAGGCGGAGTTCACCCCGCCGCGCTTCGAGAACTTCATCATCTACCAGCTGCACGTCGGCTCCTTCGCGGGGCGCGGCGACGGGCTGGAGAAGGGCTGGGCCACCTTCGCCGACATCGAGACGAAGCTGCCGTACATCCGGGAGATGGGGTTCAACTGCATCCAGCCCCTTCCCGTCCACGAGTTCCAGGCGGACCGCTCCTGGGGCTACAACCCCGCCTCGTTCTTCGCGCCGGAATCGTCCTACGGCACGCCGCACGACCTGGCGCACCTGGTGGATGCGGCACACCGGCACGGGCTGGCGGTGATCTTCGACGTGGTCTACAACCACGCCGGCCCGGGCGACAGCGTGCTGTGGGAGTTCGACGGCTACCGGGAAGGCGACGGCGGGATCTACTTCGAGGGCGGGCAGATGACGCACTGGGGGCGCGGCCCCGCCTGGTGGAAGCCGGAGGTGCAGGACTTCTTCTACCAGAACGCCCGCATGTTCCTGGAGGAGTACCGCGCCGACGGCCTGCGCTTCGACGTGACCACGCAGATCGACGGCGAGCACCTGAAGCTCGTGGTCGACCGGCTGCGGCGCGACTTTCCGGACCGCTACCTGGTCGCCGAGCACCTGCCGGACGACCCGTGGATCGTGGACACGGGACGCTTCTGCGCCACCTGGCACGCCGACACCCACCACCAGACCCAGCGTGCGCTGGCCGGGCACGACCCGCTGGCGCGGGTGCGGGGCATCCTGGGGTGGGAGGGCTACGGCCACGCCTGGAACCTGGTGAAGTACGCGCTGGGCTCGCACGACGACATCGGCGACCAGAGCAGCGGCAACGCGGAGGACGGGCTCACCAGCTGGGACCGGCGGCACCGCTACCTGGTGGACCAGCTGGGCGGGCGCGAGTCGTGGCACGCGCGGGCAAAGTGCCGGCTGGCGTGGGCGCTGAACGTGGCGATGCCCGGCACGCCGATGCTGTTCATGGGCTCGGAGTGCCACATGGCCGCGCCGCACGTGGGGTGGGGCTACTGGCACGACGGCGCGGACGACCACGGCGACCACCGCTTTCACTGGGGCGCCGCGGGCGACGACACGGGGAGGGAGATGCGCCGGCTGGTGGCCGCGTGCAACGCCGTGCGCTGGCAGAACCCCGCGCTGCGGGCCGGCTCGCTGCGCGTGCCGCACGAGGACCGCGCCAACCAGGTGCTCGGCTTTCTGCGCGAGCACGAAGGGAACGTGCTGCTGGTGGTGGTGAACTTGGGCGAGCAGAGCTTCACGGACCGCGGCTACGGCGTGCGCACCGGCGGGCACGGCGGCCAGTGGACGCAGGTGCTCTGCACGCAGGACGCGGCGTTCGGCGGCTGGGACGGCGCCGGCAACGCGTTCCACGAGCCGTGGACGCAGGGCGACGGGCACGTCTACATCAACCTCCCCGGGTGGAGCGTCGTCATCCTCCGCCGCGGGTGAGCGGCGCCGGATCCGCAGAAAAACTTTTCTCACGCGGAGGAAGCGGAGGAAGCAGGGGAACAGCGCCGAAGTGGCCTGCTTCCTCTGTTTCCTCTGCGTGAGAATATGCTTTTTCGTCAGAGGGGATAGCGTGGCGCGACGAACCTT
>DASTNU010000444.1:0-2167 GCA_035720605.1 Longimicrobium sp.
AGGACCGCGACGCGCTGCAGCCAGGCGTCGTCGCCGGTGGTGCAGCGCAACTCCTGGTCGGCGTGGAGCAGGTAGGCACGGAGCTGGAGCAGGGGGTGGCGCGTGCGGCAGTGCAGACGGCTCGCGGTCCGCGGACGGATCATCGGCGGCGAAGGGCAGCGGGGGGGTCGTGGCGTCCCCGCCGCGTTCGAGCGGGGTCTCAAGTCCTCGTACTGCCCGCGTGATACCCCGCCCACCGCCGCCGGAGACATTTCCCCACGCATGCTCAGCCTAGAAGCGCCGGTCTTCCTCACCCCGGCGGAGGAAGAGGTCCGGGTGGTCCTGCGTGCCCTGCTCGCGCGCCTCCTAAACATGGAGCAACGCCGATACAGCCCTCTCTACGTGGGGCCGGTGCGGCGCGTGGACTGTGTCCTCCGGGCACTGCAGGAGGCTGCGGCGCAGTGCGGCCTGGACGTGTTCGACGCGGATTCCGCCACGTGTCCGTCCCTGGCAGAGGGTGTCGGCTTCGGCTCCGTCCGCAGCATACCGGCCGCGCTCGCTTCCGCGGGCGAGCGCCGCTGGGTGATCGCCGGGGACGTAGATCCCGACAGGCTGCCGAGCGACTTCCTCGCCTGTCTCGACCGTGACGGGCTGATCTACGACACGCGGCAGTTTCCCGGACCCCCTGCGGCTCCGTCCCCCCTGCGGGAGGCCATCGCGCACAAGGCGGGCGTCGCGGGGTCGTGGGTGCTGGAAGTCGCGTCCGACGCGGACGCAGCGCCGATCGTTGCCGCCGAGGCCGCGGTGCGGTTGCGCCTGCTGGGCTATTCCGTCAGCGGCGTGTACGAGGCCTTCACCGATGCCGCGCTGGCCGGGTGCGCCTTTTCTCCCGCCGCCGGAGGGCGGACCGCGGTCGTCGTGTACGTCGGCTACCGGCCGGAGCCCGGGGTGGTCCGCCAGCTGGTGGTGCAGGCGTCGGCGCACGGCGCGGGCCTGGTCCTCGTCGCAACCGCCGGAACACTCGCCGGCCTTGACCTGGCGTCCCATACGGCCGGCTCCGTGGTGCGCGCCGCGCCGGAGCCGGTCCCGGAGGCAGTCCGCGCCGCCTCCTGGCTTCCCGCGCGCGAGGTGCTGACGGGGGCACCCGAGAGCGGCGCTGCCCGGGAGCTGATCTCGCAGGTCGAAGCGCACCATCGTTCCCTGAACCATATCATCCGCGCGGCCGCGTCCTGGGAGCGCGCGGGGTTCCTTCTCGTATTCGGCGCGGATCGGTTCGGCTGGATCAGGCTCGACGGGAGCGAAGATCTGGTGCGGGGCGCGTGGCGTCTGGGGGACGCCGACGGGGCCACGGCCGAGGAGCTGCTGGCGCGGGTCCGGGCGATGTGCCTGTGGGAGGGCATCTGCGCGCTCTTCGTGGCTGCTACCGCCCCGGTCCCCACGGCTCTGCCGGCCCAGGCGGCCGTGCTGGTGGACACGGTCGATCTGGACGTGCGCCGTACGCTGGACGAGGCCAGGTGCGGGCGCGTGCCCGTGGGATCTCTCGCGCCGCCCGTCGCCGCCGTGCCGCCGAGCCGGGTCGCGCGCGAGCTGCTGTGGTGGGGGCAGACTCGGCCGGCGCAGGAGCTTTTGGAGGCCGCGGAGCGGGCGAGCGGGTGGGGAGTGGAAGAGGAACTGCTGCTCGGCTACCTCAGCGCGGAGCGAGACCCGCGCGAGGCGTCCGCGCGCCTGCAGCACGCGGCGCTTCGGCTGGCCGACGACCTCGCCGGCTCTCGCTCGGCCCAGCACGTCGATGCGACCTTCGCCGCCCTGCTGCTCGACGTCCGGGCACACCCCAGCCGTGCCCGCCATGCGTGGGGCGTGGTGGAGCGGTGGCTGGAGAGCCAGGGGGCGTCCTGGGTCTGGACCGCCCGCAGGGCCGCGGTTGCCTACGAGATCGCCGCGCGCGTGGGTGCGCTGGAGGAAGCCGGACTGTTCCGCGACCTGGTTGTCCAGCTGTCCCGACCGGGTGACGTCCTGCCGGCGTGGGTGCGGACCAGCGATCCGCTCGCCCACAGGGTGGAGCAGTGAGCGGCGCGCTTCCGCTTCGTGCGCTTCGGGCCGGCGATTCGCCCGCCCCGCCGCTCACCCTCGCGGAGGCGATCGCCCTGGCGGTCCCCCTGTGCTTCGTCGTGGAGGCGGATCCACTGTG
>DASTNU010000445.1:0-2054 GCA_035720605.1 Longimicrobium sp.
GGTACGGGCCAAAGCCGACCGTCTGCTCGCCGTGCTGCCGCTGCTCGTCGTTGTAGACGCTGTGCCCTGCCACCGCCTGCCCGCCCAGGAACACCACGAACATCAGGAGCCAGGTGATGGACAACCCGTTGTTCCGCAGCGTGTTGCTCGACATTCGCCCCGATCCCGGTTTCGCCCGATCCCTTTTCCCCGTCCCTGTAAGCCCAACCAGGGACAAAGGTTGTGCGGATGCGCACACTCCGAACGTTTACCGCGACTGGCAAACCTTGCGCCACTGTTTACTCTGGCCATGATCGGCCCGGAGCTGTCACGGTTGATCGAACGGTGGCAGTGTGCTAATTTAGCTGCGCGGTCCTTTCCCCGTGGCATCCGCCGATCCCGACCAATCATCCTTGAAACCCCGCGGCGGGCGCCGGCGTATGGCGCCTCGTCCGATTTGCTGGCAGCAACGCCGGAGAACCCTCGATGCCCAACCGCATTCCCGAAGGCACGCCCCCCGGCGTGCTGGTTCGCGACTTCCTGATCTTTCAGCTGAAGACGGCGCTGGACGGGCTCAAGGACATGATCGTGATCCCGTTCGCCACCATCATCTTTGCCCTGGACCTGATCTTCGGGAAGGGCGAGCGGCGGGGGCGCACCTTCTACGCGCTGATGGGAACGTGCGAGGCGTTCGACCGGTGGCTGAACCTGTACACGCCGGCCAGCCGGGCGGGGAGCAGCAGCGAAGGCCTGTTCGCCGGCAGCGAGCCCGGCGACGGCACGCTGGCGGGCGACATCGAGGGCCTCATGCGTCGCAGCGAGCCGCCCCGCCCGGGCGGCAGCCCCCGGCCCGGGGTGCCCACCGCGTTCTGAGATCGAGAGCGGTTGGGGTACGGAGGAACGAAAGGCCAGAGGTACGGAGGATTCCTGCTTCCTCCGTACCTCTGGCTTTCTCCGTTCCTCGAGACACTCCTCGCCGTTTTTATTGTCCGTCGCGGGATCAGCGTTCCGGCGACGCGGCGGAGCCCGCGAGGATGCCGCCGTCCAGGTGCAGCTCGGTGCCGGTCATGTAGGCGGAGTCATCCGACGCCAGGAAGACGATCGCCGCCGCCACCTCTTCCGCCGTGCCGAAGCGCCGCAGCGGGGTGTCGCGCGTGAGCTCCGCCATGCGCGCCTCGCGGTCGGGGCCGGTGCCCAGCATGGGCTCCCACATGGGGGTCAGGATGGCGGCGGGGTGGATGGAGTTGCAGCGGATGCGCAGCCCCTGCTGCGCGCAGTAGAGCGCGACGGACTTCGTGTGGTTGCGCACCGCCGCCTTGCTGGACGCGTACGCCGCCGCCGCGGGAATGCCCACCACGCCGGAGCGGGACGAGACGTTGACGATGGAGCCGGCGCCGCGCGGCCGCATGGCGCGGATGCCGTGCTTGCAGCCGAGAAAGACGCCGTCCAGGTTCGTGCGGTGCACCGCGCGCCAGTCTTCCAGCGACGCGTGCTCCGGGTCGTGCGCCGCGGGCGGCTCCTCGAAGCCCGTGATCCCCGCGTTGTTCACCAGCACGTCCAGCCCGCCCCAGCGCGCCAGCACCTCGTCGATCGCGGCGATCCAGTCCGCTTCTTCGCGCACGTCCAGCCGCCGGTACTCCGCCGCCACGCCGATCTGCCGCGTCGTCTCACCGCCCTCGTCGTCGCGGATGTCCGTCAGCAGCACCCGCGCGCCCTCCGCCGCCAGGGCCCGCGCCGCCGCCGCGCCGATCCCCCGCGCCGCCCCCGTCACCAGCGCCGTCTTTCCGCTCAATCGCATGTCTTCTCCCGCGTTCCGCGTTCGCGAAAAGTAAGCGCGAGGTACCGAGGCGAGTATCGGGCATCTGACCCATCCCGGAGAAAATGAATGCCTCACGCAGAGTCAGCGGAGTCAGCAGAGCCGTCTCCTTGCACAGATCGAACTCTGAGTCCGGTCTAAAAAGCCGTTAGCAGGTCTGAACGAATTCCTTTCAATCGGGCTAAGCCGCTGCTATATTGTGGCTTAGCCCGATTTACACCTGCCCCCTCCCCGAACCCGCCAGCCCTGTGTTTCGTCC
>DASTNU010000446.1:0-3339 GCA_035720605.1 Longimicrobium sp.
GGCCCCGGCGTGGGTGCTGGAGCGCCTCCCCGAGCGCGGAGGCCGCGAGGACGTCAGAGCCGTGTGGCTCGAGGCCCTCTCGCGCCCGGGCCTCCTCGCCCCCGCGACCCGATAGCCAAGTACCACCGTGTGACAGGGACCGGCTCGCCGGGCCGCGGCGCTACTTCGTGCCGAAGAGCCGGTCGCCCGCATCGCCCAGGCCGGGAAGGATGTAGCCGACGTCGTTCAGCTCGCGGTCCAGCGCGGCGGCGTAGACGTGCACGTCGGGGTGGTCGTTCAGCATGCGCTGCACCCCCTCTGGCGCGGCCACCAGGCACACGAAGCGCACCCGCGTGGCACCGTGGCGCTTGAGCGACGACGTGGCAGCCGACGCCGAGCCGCCGGTGGCGAGCATGGGGTCCAGCAGGATGAAGTCGCGCGCCTCCGGCTCCGGCGGGATCTTGAAGTAGTAGTCCACCGGCTGCAGCGTATCGTGGTCGCGGAACAGGCCGATGTGCCCCACCCGCGCCGAGGGGATCAGCCGCACCACGCCGTCCACCATCCCCAGCCCCGCGCGCAGGATGGGGACGACGGTGAGCTTTTTTCCGCTCAGCATCATCTCGGTGGTGCTCTCCAGCGGCGTGTCGATCTCCACCGGCTGCAGGCGCAGGTCCTGGGTGACCTCGTACGCCATCAGCATGGCGATCTCGTCCACCAGCTCCTTGAACTTCTTCTTGGACGTCTCCTTGTCGCGCAGGACGGCCAGCTTGTGGCGCACCAGGGGGTGGCCGATGACGGTGAGGTTGGGGAACTGGTGAGGCATGGGCGGCTCCGCGGTGGACGTGGCGGGCGCCAAGGTACGTGCCGCCGCCGACCGCGGTCAACCCGGCATGCAACCTGCCGCCGCGCCCGCGTGGGATCGGCACCGCGAACGAGGAGACGAACGAGCGATGAAGACGGTACGGCTGAACGTCGAGGGGATGAGCTGCAGCCACTGCCAGGCGGCGGTGGAGAAGGCGCTGCAGAACCAGGGGGGCGTGCGCTCGGCGACGGTGCACCTGCAGGAAGGCGCGGCAGAGGTGGAGTTCGATCCCGCCGCCGTCTCGCCCGAGCAGCTCGCCGCCGCCGTCACCGCGGAGGGCTACCGCGCGGACGTGGTTTGAGCCGTTCTGCCTTCGGGGCGATCTATCTTCCTGAAGAGGATGTTCAACCTCACGACGGCGATACTCTTCTGCGGGCGGCGCTGCGCGAAATACCAGGCGCTGAAAACGAAAGAATGCCTCACGCAGCCGCAGGGTCAACGGAGGAATTCCTGACCGTGCAGGAAGATGTTGTAAATCCTTTGATGTTCCGGAAGGGCCCACCGTACTCCACCGGCAAGAATGCCGGATTTTGCAGGAGAATCTATCCCAACTCTTATCTCACCTGGAAGGCGCTGGCTCGGGGGAGCAGCGTCTGTATCGCGGTTGTCCCGCTCGACGACCCGGGAGCCGGACCGGCGGGAACGAGGGGGGCTGGAGGTAAGTGCTCGACATCCATTCGTCTCATCACATCTCCCGGCGCACCTCGCCGCCCGCATGCGGGCGGCTATGGGGTTTACGCGGGATAAAACGTCGTGTATTCTTGATATGACAACACCCCTTCCTGACCCCGGAGCAACGTGGGCGATCCCGACCGCTCGATACCCGATCCCGCCCGCATCCGCATCCAGGACACCGTGCGCCTTTCCGCCGACGGGTTGGCGAAGGTGCTCGGCGACCTGGAAGCGCGCGTCATGCGCGCCGTGTGGGAGATCGGCCGGCCCGCCCCCGCCCGGTCGGTGCACCAGCGGGTGGCGCGCGAGCACGCCGTCGCGATCCACACCGTCATCACCGTCCTCAACAAGCTGGTCGAGAAGGGCCTCCTCCGGCGGGAGAAGCAGGACGACCTCCTGCACTACGAGGCGCGCGTGGACGAGGCGGAGTTCCGCACCCAGGCGTCGCGCCGGGTGGTGGAGGGGATCCTCTCCTTTGGGCCGGAGGCGGTGACGGCTTCGTTCGTGGACGTGCTGGCCGAGAACGACCCGGAAAGGCTGGCCGAACTGGCCGACCTGATCCGGCGCAGGCTGGAGGAGCGGGAGGCAGAGCGATGAAGGAAGGAACGGCGGCCATCGCTGCGGAACTGGTCACTCGCGAGGAGGGGCGCCGCAGGGCGCTCCTTCTCGGCATTGGTGCCCTGCTGCTGCTCAGCGTGGGCCCCGTCTTCGGGCATCACTTCGCCTCGGGGCTGGAGCACGGCCTGCGCGGCCAGGACCACCTGGGGCCGCTCTGCCTGATCGCGATGCACGGCCTCCTTTACCCCGTTCACCTCGCCTTCCACGCACTGGTGCTGGGCGGGGTGGTGTATGCGCTGTACGACCGCCTGCGCGCCGCGATGCGCGTCCGGCGCACGCTGGGCCGTGTCGAGGCCCAGGCGCCTGCCCAGGGCGATCCGTTCTGGACCGCCGCCGCCGCCGTGGGCCTGGACCCTGGCCGAGTGCGGGTGGTCCGGGGCCTCCCAAGCCCCGCGTTCACCGTCGGGTGGCTCCGGCCGAGGATCTACGCCGACCGGTCCTTGAGCGAGCGCCTGCAGCCCAAGGAATTGGAGGCACTGCTGGCGCACGAGGGCGCCCACCTGGACAGGCGCGATCCACTCCGGCTGTCGCTGCTGCGGTTCTTCGCGCTCGTCCTGTTCTGGCTCCCGGCGCTCCGCCGGCTTGCGGAGGACGTGGCGGACGAGGCGGAGGTGCAGGCAGACGACCGCGCGGCGCGAGGGCAGCCGCTGGCGCTCGCCTCGGCCATCGTCTCCCTCGCCGGGTGGCGCAGTCCCGATCGCGACGTGCTCCACCTGGTAGGCTTCGCGCAGCGCGCGGACCTCCTGGACCGGCGGGTGCGGCGCCTGGCTGGCGAGGAGCCGCCACCGTCGAGCCATGTTACCCGCAGGTCCGTCGCCGGAGCGCTGCTGGCCCTGGTGCTGGTGTGGGTCTCGGGAGCGATCATGGCCCATCCGCTCCCCACCGGCGCGGACCACCACCTCCTGCACTGCGAGCACCCGGGCGAGTCCCCCGCCACCCACCTCTTCTGCTTCCCGCAGGCGTTGCGTGTGGAGGGTGACCTTTGCCCTCACGCACGTCGGGCCTGACTGAGGTCCGCTGCGTTTGCCGAGAATCGACCGCGCGAGTTCCCAGCCGCGTCGGAGACGACGCTATCCCCGCCGAGCACCGCGAGCGAAGGGTCTCGCTCGTGGTCCGGGCGGCGCGACGATGCAGGCGCGCCCGCCGGTGTGGACGCGCAAGCTCCGCGGCGCGAAGGGGCCCCCACGGCGCGCCGCGGGGGCCTCTTC
>DASTNU010000447.1:0-5203 GCA_035720605.1 Longimicrobium sp.
CAGCAGATGCACGCGGTCCGCCACGCCGCGCTCGCGCGCGCGCTCCTCCATCCCCCGCCGCTGCGCATCCGTGCCGCCGCCGACCAGGATCGCGTGGACACGATCGTCCAGCGCGGGGAGTGCATCGATCAGCAGGTCGAAGCCCTTCCGCCGCTCGAGTCCGCCGACCGCGGCGAGGAGGATCGCATCGGCCCCGAGCCCCAGCTCCCGGCGGACCGGCGCGGGGCGGGGCGGAGCGATCTCCATCCCGTTCACCACCACGTGCACGTGCTCCGCCGCCTCGGGCACCGCGCGGGTGATGGATTCCGCCACGGCGCGGCTGTTGGCGATCACCGCGTGGTACCAGCGGCGCACCGCCAGCCGCTCCAGCCAGCCGCGCACGCCGTGGCCGATCGGCTGGATGCCGCCGATGCGAAAGACGATGCGCGGCATCCGCGCCGCGTTCGCCGACCACGCGCCGACGAAGGCGCGGTTCCACGAGGTGAGCAGGACGGCGTCCGGCCGCTCGCGGCGCAGCCAGGCCGCGAAGCGCAGCGCGTTCCACAGGTCCGCGTCGCCGCCGGGGCGGATGCCGGTGGTGCGGATGCCCAGCGCCGCCAGCTCCGCCATCACCGGCCCGCCCGCGCGGCAGGAGACGGCGACGTCGTGCCCGCGCGCCCGCAGCCCCGCGGCGATGCGGATCACCTGCCGCTCGTTGCCGCGGATCACCGGCCCGTCCACGTGGATCGCGACCTTCATCCCCCGCCCCGCCCGCGCTCGACGCCGTCCGCCAGCAGCCGCTCCCATTCGTCCAGGAAGCGCTCCTCGCCAAAGCGCCGCTCCGCCCGCGCCCGCGCCGCCACGCCCAACCGCCGCCGTTCCTCCGGATCGCGCAGCAGCCCGGCGATCGCCCCCGCCACCTCGTCCTCGCGAAAGCCGGTGACGATGCCGGCCGGCGGCTCGGCATCCACCCCGTCCAGCGCCTCCCGCGCCCCGCTCACGTCCGTGCTGACGACGGGAAGGCCGAACGCCATCGCCTCCAGCATGGCGTTGGCCATCCCCTCGCGGTCGGAGCTGACCACGAACACGTCGAAGGCGTCCAGCACGTCGCCCACGTCGCGGCGAAAGCCCACCAGGTGCACGCGGTCCGCCATCCCCAGCTGCGCCGCCACCTCGCGCGTGGGCTCCATCGCCTCCCCCTCGCCGGCGATGATGCAGTGCACCGGCTGCGGCAGCAGCGCCAGCGCGTGCAGCAGCCGGTCGAAGCGCTTCTGGCTCGCCATCCGCGCGACCGAGCCCACCACCGGCGCGTCCGCCGGGATCCCCAGCTCGCGGCGGACGGCGCCGGGCTCGCGCCCGCGCACCGGCGCGCGGACGCCGTCCACGATCGTCACCACCTTCGCGGGATCGAGGTTCCTGTCGCCCGTCAGGAAGGCGGGGCGCATGGCGCCTGCGTTCAGCACCACGCGGTCCACCAGCCGCCGCAGGGCGATCCGGTAGCGCCAGCCGCGGTCCGGCGTGTCGCCCTGCAGGACGATGCGCTGCACGACGAACGGGGCCCCGGCCATCCGCGCGCCGAGCCCCGCCAGCATCACCTTCTTGAAGCTCGTGAGCAGCACCGCGTCCGGCCGCTCCCGCCGCAGCCGCGCCGCCAGCCGCAGCGCGTCCGGCAGCATGGCGTCGCCGCCAACGCGCTGGACGCCGGTGGGGATGCCGTACGCGGCGCCGCGGGCCGCGTTCTGCTCGTCGCGAAAGAGCATCCGCACCCGGTGCCCGCGGCGCTGCAGCCCCGCCAGCAGCAGCACCGTCCCGATCTCCCCGCCGCCGAACGCCCGGGCGCTGTTGTGCGCGAGGACGAACATCAGTGCGTGAGTGCGTAAGTGCGTGAGTGCGTGAGTGGCCGCGCGGCCAACCGCCGGCACTCGATCGCCATCCCCCTACGCACCGACCAGCACCTCGTCTCTCGCACGCGTCTCCTCGACCCTGAAGTCCGCCGGCTCGCCGGCCAGCACCCGCTCCCACGCGTCCAGCACGCCCGGGAACGCGAACGCCCGCGACCGCCGCCGCGCGGCGTGCGCCATGGCCTCGCGGCGCTCGTCGTCCTGCAGCAGCGCACGCATCGCGTCCGCCAGCGCGTCCACCTCGAACCCCACCACCACGCCCGGCGCGGTGCCGTCGCGGCCGGGGCGCAGCGCCTCGTCCGTGCCGCTGACGTCCGTGCTCACCACCGGCACCCCCGCCGCCAGCGCCTCGAGCATGGCGTTGCTCATCCCTTCCTGGTCGCTCGTCGCGACGAACAGGTCCAGCGCCGGCAGCACCTCGCCCACCTCGCGCTGGTAGCCGGGAAAGTGCACCCGTCCGGCGATTCCCAGCCGCGCCGCCCGCCGCTCCAGCGCGGGCCGGAGCAGCCCGTCGCCCGCCAGGACGCAGTGCACGTCGGGGGGAAGCCGGGCGACCGCGTCCACCAGCCGGTCCAGCCGCTTCTGCCCCACCAGCCGCGCCACGGCGCCCACGCACCCCGCGTCCGCGGGGATGTCCATCCGCGCGCGGATCGCTTCCCGCGACAGCAGGCTCACCGGCGTCCGCACGGCGTTCGGGATGACGGAGACCCGTCCCAGCCCGTAGCCGGGAAGCGCCGTGTACCCGGGCCTCAACCGCTCCGCCACCACGACGACGTGGTCCACCAGCCTGCGGAAGGCGGCGCGGTACTTCAGGTTGCGCGGGATGTCGGTCTCCAGCCCCACCCGGGCGACCACCCGCGGCACACCCGCCATCCGCCCCGCCAGCCCGGCGAGCCACACCTTCTTGAACATGCCGACCAGCAGCACGTCCGGCCGCAGCCGCCGCAGCCGCCACGCCAGCCGCGCGGCGTGGTGCAGCGACGCGTCGCCGCCCAGCGGCAGGATCTCCGCCGGGACGCCCAGCGCGCGCGCCGGGTCCGCGACGACGGGATCGTTGCAGAGCAGCAGGACGCGGTGCCCGCGCTGCTGCAGCCCCTGCAGCAGCAGCGCCACGGACCGCTCCGCGCCGCCCCACACGCGGGCGCCGGCATGCGCGACGATGAACATCGGGAGAGCGTGAGTGCGGATGAAGCACGGAGGGGGGACCCCACGGAACCCATCTTACGCGCGCACCCGCCCGCGCCCAAGGAAAATCTTGGCTACCGCCCGAAAAAGGCGCCGATGCTCTCCGCCACGTACGCCAGCTGCGCCTCCGTCAGCTCCGGGAACACCGGGAGCGACAGCACCTCGCGGCAGGCGCGCTCGCTCTCCGGGAACTGCCCCTCGCGATGACCCAGATAGGCGAAGCACTCCTGCAGGTGCAGCGGCACGGGATAGTAGACGCCGCTGCCCACGCCGCGCTCGCGCAGGTGGTCCGCCAGCGCGTCGCGGCGGCCGTCCAGCACGCGGACCGTGTACTGGTTGAAGATGGACTCGTTCTCCGGCCGCACCGGCGGCGCGACGATGCCGTCCAGCCCCGCCAGCGCCTGGTCGTAGAAGGCGGCGTGGCGGCGGCGGGCGTCGCTCCAGCCGCGCAGGTGCGGCAGCTTGGCGCCCAGGACGGCGGCCTGCAGCGCGTCCAGCCGCGAGTTGTAGCCCACCTCCTCGTGGTGGTACATCTGCCGCCCGCCGTGCACCCGCAGCTTGCGCAGCCGCTCCGCCGTGGCGTCGTCCGGCGTCACCGTCATCCCCGCGTCGCCGAACGCGCCCAGGTTCTTGGTCGGGAAGAAGGAGAAGGCGCAGGCGTCGCCCAGGGTGCCGGTGGTGATCCACTCCCCGTCCGCCGTCCGCTGCCGCGCCGCGATGGCCTGCGCCGCGTCTTCCAGCACCCGGATGCCGCGCCCGTCGCCCAGCGCGCGGAAGGCCGTCATGTCCGCCATCTGCCCGAAAAGGTGGACGGGCATCACCACCTTCGTCCGGGACGTGCACGCCGCGTCGGCGGCCGCGGGGTCCAGGTTGAAGGTGTCCGGCTGGATGTCGGCGAAGACGGGGCGCGCGCCCACGTTGTGGATGGCGCCCGCCGTGGCGAAGAAGGTGAACGGCGACGTCACCACCTCGTCGTCCGGGCCGCAGTCGAAGGCGCGCAGCGCCAGCAGGATGGCGTCCGTCCCGCTGGCGCAGCCGACGGCGTGCGGGACCGTCAGGTACGCCTCGATCTCCCGCTCGAAGCGGTCCACGACCGGCCCCAGGATGAAGCGCTGCTCCTCGACGACCGGCGCCAGCGCCGCCATCGTCTCCGCGCCCACCTGGCGGTGCTGCAGCGTCAGGTCCAGCAGAGGTACTTGCATCTATCGATCACCCGGTTGGTTGAAAATCTGATCTCAGCGCGAGCCGCGACGCCCCCTCCGGGCTCGCAACCCTCGCCCACCTCCCCCATAACCCCTGGGGAAGGTTGAACTTCGGATGCGCGTCGACCAGCATTCGACTGCGTCCGCGGGGGCCCCTCCCCCCGGCCCCCTCCCCGCTCGTTCCTCGCGGAGAGGGGGAGAACTGCAACGGCGTCACGCTTCGCGCGGACCCCTCACCCCCGGCCCCTCTCCCGCAAACTGCGCGGGAGAGGGGAGATTCGTTCACGCTCGGAGCCCGCGGTCCGGCAGTCCGCGCAGGCGGACTTCGTGACGTGCCAGCAGCGGTTTCAACCGCCGGGCGCGAGGCCTGCCGCCGCCCCCACTATCCTCCCATCACCCCATCACCCCATCACCTCATCACCTCATCACCTCATCACCTTGTCACCTTTGTCACCCTGTCACCCTGTCACCCTGTCACCCTGTCACCCTGTCACCTCGTCACCCCCTCACCCCGTCCCCACCGGCGCGCCGAACTGCATCTCGTACAGCCGCCGGTACAGCCCGTCGCGGGCCACCAGCTCGTCGTGCGTGCCGCGCTCCACGATCCGCCCGGCGTCCAGCACCACGATCTGGTCCGCGCGCCGCACCGTCGACAGGCGGTGCGCGATCACCAGCACGGTGCGGTGCGCCATCAGCTCCTCGATGGCCTGCTGCACCAGCCGCTCGCTCTCCGTGTCCAGCGCGCTGGTCGCCTCGTCCAGGATCAGGATCGGCGGATTCCTCAGGAGCGCGCGGGCGATGGCGATGCGCTGTCGCTGCCCGCCGCTGAGCCGCGTCCCCTTCTCCCCCAGCACCGTGTCGTACCCCTGCGGCAGCGCGAGGATGAAGTCGTGCGCGTTGGCCGCGCGCGCCGATGCTTCCACGTCCTCCTGCCGC
>DASTNU010000448.1:0-2853 GCA_035720605.1 Longimicrobium sp.
TCGCGGGGCGGGGGCCTCGCGTCCGCGCTGGTGCCCCAGGCGCCGGAGGCGTGGGCGCGGGGCCGGCTGGAGTACGTGGCCGAGAGCGCCGAGGCCATGGCCAACAACGTCCGCCGCATCTACCAGGTGGGGCAGCTGCCCCAGTTCGTCGTCCCCGTGGAATGGCCCACCCAATGAGCGCCGTCATCACAGCACCCGGCCGCATCGCCCAGCTGCTGGAGCTGGACTTTGGCGGATACTTCATGGCGCGTCTGGCCACGGACCCGGACCCCACCGGCGAGGAGCGCGGCATCAGCGGCTACACGATGGCGCTGGTCTCCGAGCCGCCGCTGGACCAGACCATCCGGCTGCAGCTTGACCCCGCGTCCGGCCTGCGCGTGCGCGACCACGGCCCCGACGATCCCGTCACGGTGGGCGTGAACGTGCGGGAGGTGCGCTTCGACGGAAAGCCGTATCCCGCGGGCGAGAAGGTGTTCAGGGATGCGCGGCTGTCGCTGGAGGGGCGCAATCCGCCGTTCCCGGGGCCCACCTTCGAGAGCCGCAACAACATCGTGGGCTCCGACGACCAGATGATGTTCGTCATCAACCCCTTCGATCTGGCGGTCTATCCCGCGGGCAGGGGCGCGCTCCCGAAGCCGCGCGACGCGCTGGTGCGGGCGCGCGACCACCTGGACCCGGCCGATCCCGGGGCGAAGGTGTGGCAGATCGAGGACCCCAGCACCTACGCGCGGCGGCTGCCCAGCAACTTCGTGGGGGATTCGGCGGAGGTGCTGGCGGTGCTGGGCATCTACAGCCCCGAGCGCTACTTCGACAAGCGGCTGGCGTGGCTGCGGGCGGAGCTGGCGCGGGCGAAGGATCCCATGCGCGCGCAGGAGCTCAAGAGCCGCATCTTCCAGATCGAGCTGTGGGGCGCGCGGGTGTGGGGCAAGCTGGCGTTCGAGCTGGACTACGACTTCCGCATCAACGGCGAGCAGACGGTGCACCAGCGGGTGCGCAGGCTGGGGACGGTGGATACGGAGCACCCCTGGCACTTCACCTGCTGGTTCGGCGGATGGGACGGCGACCTGCTGGTGGGCTACTGCAAGGGCACCCTCGCCATCCCCTTCCTCCCCCACCGCTGAAAAGATTTGGCCTCACGCAGAGTCAGCAGAGTCAGCAGAGTCGAGATCATTTCCTCTGCTCACTCCGCTGACTCTGCGTGAGGCCAAATCTCTGGAAGGTTGCGGTTACGCGATCCCTTCCAGCAGCGCGCGCCAGTCGCGGGAGATCTGGATCATCGCCTCGCGAGCCGTCGGGGCCACGCCGGTCATGTGCAGAAAGCCGTGCCCGTGGCCGGCGATCCGCGTCAGCCGGGTGGGCGTGCCCGCTGACTGGAGGGCCTCCGCGTACGCCTCGCCCTCGTCGCGCAGCAGGTCGAAGCCGGCGGTGACCACCAGCGCCGGCGCCAGCCCGGAAAGGTCCGGCGCGTAGATCGGCGAGACGCGCGGATCGCGGCCGTCCGCGCCGGTGCCCTGCAGGTAGTTGCGCGAGAACGCGTCGCGGTCGCCGCGGCTCAGGAAGTATCCCTCCCCGAAGAGCGCCTGCGACGGGCGCTCCGTCTCCGAGTCGATGGCGGGATAGATCAGCAGCTGCGCGGCGGGCGGTGCGTCGTCCCGCGTATCCAGCGCGACCACCGCGGCCAGGTTGCCCCCCGCGCTGTCCCCCCCGATGGCCACGCGCGCGGGATCCGCGTCCAGCTCCGCCGCGTGCGCCTGCGCCCACCGCAGCGCCGCGCGCGCGTCGTCCAGCCCCGCGGGAAAGGGGTGCTCGGGCGCCAGCCGGTACTCCACCGACAGCACGTGCAGGTTACCGTACCGGCAGAGGATGCGGCACGGCTCGTCGTGCGTGTCCAGGTCGCCGATGGTGAAGCCGCCGCCGTGCAGGTAGACGGTGAGCGGCTGCGCCCCCTCCGCCGCCGGCGCGTAGTGGCGCAGGCGCAGGGAGCCGTCAGCACCGGGGATGGCGAGGTCGCGGACGGCGCCGACGAGCGTGGGGGTGCCGCGAAAGAGCGTGCACTCGCGGCGGTAGCGCGCGCGGCCCCGCTCCACGTCGGGCTCGCACAGCCCGTACGGGTTGTGCCGCCGCCGCACCGCGCGGATGAGCTGCGCGTGCGGGTCCAGCGTAAGCCCGTCCGCCACCACCGGCGGCCGCATCGACAGGCGCACCTGCCAGTGCCCCGGCAGGCGAGACAGCAGCCGGGCGGCCAGGACTTCCAGGCGGTCGATCAGGCGGGGGGACGCGTCGGGCATGCGGCGGATCGGCGCGGATCAGATGGATGGGGATGCGGGAGGGGCGAGCCCGGTGGAAGACGGGCCGGCCATTGCCCCGGCGATTGAAATCGCTGCTGCAAGGTCACGAAGGCCGCCTGCGCGGACTGCGCCGGATCAGGCATCTCCCCCCTCCCGCGCAGATTGCGGGAGAGGGGCCGGGGTGAGGGGTCCGCGCGGAGCGCGACGCTGTTCGGCGGCCGTGACGTGAGTCCCGTCAACCCGCCGGATGCAGCACGTACTCCGCGGGCTCGAAGCGGGCCACGCGGCGGCGGAAGCGCCAGGTGAAGTCCGGCCACAACGCGCTGACGCGGCCGGTGGGGTCCTGGTACCAGCTGCGGCACCCCCCGGTCACCCACACGGTGCCCGTCATCCGCCGGTCCACCGCGGCCACGTACGCCTCCTGCGCCTCCGCCCGCGGCTCCACCGCCGCCAGCCCGTTCCGGCGCAGGTGCCGCAGCGCGCCCAGCAGGTGCTCCACCTGCGCCTCGATCATGTACACCACCGAGGTGTGCCCCAGCCCCGTGTTGGGCCCCATCAGCATGAA
>DASTNU010000449.1:0-2396 GCA_035720605.1 Longimicrobium sp.
AGACGGCCAGGCTCTTCCGGATCCCCTCCCACCAGCCCAGCTCGCGGTACGGGTACCCGCTGGATGCGCAGAACTCGCGCAGGATCGGGCTGATCTGCGGATAGTACGTGTGCGCGATGCCGGGAAAGAGGTGGTGCTCCAGCTGGAAGTCCGCACCGCAGCACAGGAACCGCCCGATGGGCCCGGTGCGAAAGTTCACCGTCGTCACCGTCTGCAGCATCAGGTAGTCGGAGTGGCGGCGGTACTCCGCGCGGCTGCGGTGCCCCTCCGACGCCAGGAAGCTGGCTTCGGCGGGAAAGTGCGCGGGCGCGGCGGTGGAGAACACCGCGTACCCCAGCAGCGCGCCGCGCAGCAGGTAGAAGCCGATCACCTGCGCCGGCGGGAACCACAGCAGCGGCACGCCGATCCACACGCCGTAGTGCACGGCCAGCACGCCCAGGTCGATCCAGTGCAGCGCGCTCCGCCGGCTCGGATCGCGCAGGGCGGCGGCCAGGAAGCGGATGGACGACATCATCATGTTCACCGCCGTGAGCGCCAGCGCCAGCGGCAGCGCCATCCACTGCCACCGGTAGTACAGGCGCCGCAGCGGCCCGCCCGCGGCGTACTCCTCCTCCGTGAGCGCGAACCAGGGGAGCAGGTCCACGTCGTCGTCCAGCCCGATGACGTTGGGGGTGGGATGGTGCACGGACACGTGCTTGTTCCACCACCACGTGGTCGACGTGCCGAAGACCAGCCCGAAGCCGAAGTAGGTGAGCGCCTTGTTGACCCACAGCCGGGTGCTGGTGCCGTTGTGCGACGAGGTGTGGCTGTGGGTGGTGATCCCCAGGTTCCCCATCGCCATCACCAGCAGCCCCACCAGGCGCAGGTCGAGGCTCTCCGCCAGCACGAAGAGTGCTGTGCCGCCCAGCGACATCGCCACCAGCACGGCCAGCTGGCCCACCAGGCGAGCGGTGGGCTTGCGGTGGAACCCGCGCGCGGCGAGCTCGCGGTTCAGCAGCGTCAGGGCGTGCAGCGGCCTGGTCTCCATCCGCTACACGCGGTGCAGGGGCATGGGCGCGGCGTAGTCCTTCATGAACAGCAGCTGGTACAGCGTGCTGTCCGACGCCCGCGCCCCCGCGGCGGCGCAGCTCAGGTAGTACTCCCACATCCGCTGGAAGCGCGCGTCGTACTTCTTCTGGTCCAGCCGGCCCTTGTTCTCGCGGAACCGCCGCAGCCAGCCGCGGGCCGTGGGCTCGTAGTGCCGCACCATGTTCTCCAGGTCGCGGATCGCCAGGCCACTGCGCTCGCAGCAGTCCGCCAGCTCGGAGAGCTTCGGCTGGCCGCTGCCGGGGAGGGCGTACTTCTGGATGAAGGGATCGTGGACGTTCCTGGCCCCGTTTACGCCCACCGCGTGCAGCAGTCCGATGCCGTCGCGCGGGAGCACCGCGGCCACGCGCTGGAAGAAGCGATGGTACTCCTTGCGGGGCAGGTGCTCGAACATTCCGATGCTCACCACGCGGTCGAAGCGCCCCTCCACGGTGCGGTGGTCGCGCACCTCCAGGCGGACGCGGTCGGCCAGCCCGGCCTCCGCCAGGCGCCGGTTCCCCAGGGCGCAGTGGTGCAGGCTGGTGGTGATCCCCACGCCGGTGACCCCGTAGTGCTTCGCCGCGTACATCAGCATCCCCCCGAACCCGCAGCCGATGTCCAGCAGGTGGTCGCCGGGGCGCAGCTCCAGCTTCTGGCAGATGCGGTCCAGCTTCTGGGCCTGCAGCTGCTCGGGGGTGTCGTCGGGGGTGCGGACGTAGCCGCAGGAGTACATCATCCAGTCCCGGTCCAGCGTGGCCTCGAACAGGTCGTCGCCCTGGTCGTACTGAAAGCGCGCCAGCGCCCAGTGCCTGCGCCGGAACAGGTTGGCGAGCTGGATGCGTCCCACGCTGAGCGCCGTCGCGGCGTCGCCCCTGACCCGCTGGTCCAGCCGGTTGCGCAGCAGGACGATCAGGAAGTCGGGGATGTCGCCCTCCTCCATGTCCCAGTCGCCGTCCATGTAGCTCTCGCCCAGCCCCAGGTTGCCCCCGCTGAGCACCCGCGCGAAGAAGCGGTCGTCGTGGATGCGGATCGCCGGCCCCTCCGTGCCCCGGCCCACGGACACCGGCTCGCCGCGGATGGTCAGGCGGATGGACGCGTCCTCGACGTGGCGGTCCAGCAGCGCCAGGAAGGTACGTTCGGCGGCGGTACCGCCCCGGTGCGGGCGGCGGGGTGCTTCGGAGGTGGTGGGAGGCGGGGCGGCGGAGACGGGCGGCAGGGCTCACTCCAGCGAGGGAGGAACGGCCCCGGCGCGACCGTGGGACGGCGCGCCGGATGGGATCGATCGGATGGCGTGCGACTGCAGGTGTGCGACCGACGCAAGGTACGGCGCC
>DASTNU010000450.1:0-3378 GCA_035720605.1 Longimicrobium sp.
AGCAACGTGGACGATCCCGACCGCTCGACACCCGATCCCGCTCGCATCCGCATCCAGGACACCGTGCGTCTCTCCGCCGACGGGTTGGCGAAGGTGCTCGGCGACCTGGAAGCGCGCGTGATGCGCGCCGTTTGGGAGATCGGCCACCCCGTTCCCGCGCGCGCGGTGCACGAGCGGGTGACGCGTGAGCACGCCGTTGCGATCCACACCGTCATCACCGTCCTCAACAAGCTGGTCGAGAAGGGCCTTCTCCGGCGGGAGAAGCAGGACGACCTCCTGCACTTCGATGCGCGCGTGGACGAGGCGGAGTTCCGCATCCGGGCGTCGCGCCGGGTGGTGGAGGGGATTCTCTCCTTTGGGCCGGAGGCGGTAACGGCCTCGTTCGTGGACGTGCTGGCCGAGAACGACCCCGACCGGCTGGCCGAGTTGGCCGACCTGATCCGGCGCAGGCTGGAGGAGCGGGAGGCAGAGCGATGAAGGAAGGAACGGCGGCTATCGCTGCGGAACTGGTCACTCGCGAGGAGGGGCGCCGCAGGGCGCTCCTCCTCGGCATTGGTGCCCTGCTGCTGCTCAGTGTGGGCCCCGTCTTCGGGCATCACTTCGCCTCGGAACTGGAGCACGGCCTGCGCGGCCAGGACCACCTGGGGCCGCTCTGCCTGATCGCGATGCACGGCCTCCTTTACCCCGTGCACCTCGTCTTCCACGCACTGGTGCTGGGCGGGGTGGTGTATGCGCTGTACGACCGCCTGCGCGCCGCCATGCGCGTCCGGCGTACGCTGGGCCGTGTCGAGGCTCAGGCACCTACCCAGGGCGATCCGTTCTGGACCGCCGCCGTCGCCGCGGGCTTGGACCCTGGCCGCGTGCGGGTGGCCCAGGCCCTGCCAAGCCCCGCGTTCACCGTCGGGTGGCTCCGGCCGAGGATCTACGCCGACCGGTCCTTGAGCGAGCGCCTGCAACCCAGGGAACTGGAGGCGCTGCTGGCGCACGAGGGCGCCCACGTGGACCGGCGCGACCCACTCCGGCTGTCGCTGCTGCGGTTCTTCGCGCTCGTCCTCTTCTGGCTTCCGGCGCTCCGCCGGCTCGCGGAGGACGTGGCGGACGAGGCGGAGGTGCAAGCGGACGACCGCGCGGCGCGAGGGCAGCCGCTGGCGCTCGCTTCGGCCATCGTCTCCCTCGCCGGGTGGCGGAGTCCCGATCGCGACGTGCTCCACCTGGTAGGCTTCGCCCAGCGCGTGGACCTCCTGGACCGGCGGGTGCGACGCCTGGCCGGCGAGGAGCCGCCGCCGTCGAGCCATGTCACGCACAGGTCCGTCGCCGGGGCGCTGCTGGCCCTGTTGCTGGTGTGGGTCTCGGGCGCGATCATGGCCCACCCGCTCCCCACCGGCGCGGACCACCACCTCCTGCACTGCGAGCACCCCGGCGAGTCCCCTGTCACCCACCTGTTCTGCTTCCCGCAGGCGTTGCGCGTCGAGGGCGACCTCTGTCCGCATGCGCGCCCGACCTGACTTCCATCACGCGACTCTGATCTTTTCGATCCCCCGGCCCGCGTACTTTGCCGGTCGGGGTTTCGACTGACGGGGGCCGTGAGAAGGTTGACACCCCCTCCTCTTGACATAGGGGGAGGGGGTAACCATTTTCCCTTCGCACCCCCGATAGGGGAGGAGGGTATCTAAACGAACAGGAACACACAGCGATGGAACAGGCAACGATCGGTATCCAAGGCATGAGTTGCGGGCACTGCGTGGCCAGTGTGAAGCGCGCGCTGGACCAGCTTGAGAGCGTGGAGGTACAGGAGGTGAAGGTGGGTTCGGCGAGGGTTTCGTACGACCCGGCCACCGTCACGCCGGATCGGATCAAGCAGGCGATCGAGGACGAGGGCTACACCGCCCAACTCGCCGGGAGCCAACGGGACCTGATGTACCGGCACGTACGCTGAGACACAGAACGGAGCGGGTCGCGGGGGCTCCTCCTTGCGAGCATGTTTTATGCTCAATAAAATGCCTGCTCTGAAGTGCCCGGCCTGGCACTTCGGACGAGAGGCACGGACCCGAGCAGGGAACGCATGAGCAGACGAGCAAACGTCGCGCTGGGCGCGGCGGCACTGGCCCTGGCGGCCACGGCCCCTCTGGGGGCGCAGACCGACTACTACAACACGGACGCCGCGCGGCCCATCCGCGTGGAGGACGCATATCCCACCGAGCGGTACGCCTTCGAGTTCCAGATGGCGCCCCTCCGGCTGGAGCGGGAGCGGGGCGGCGTCTACAACTGGGAAGTGGCGCCCGAGATCGCCTACGGCATCCTCCCGCGCACGCACCTGGAGGTGGGCTTCCCGCTCCGCTTCGTCGACCCGGGCGGCGCGGGCGAGGTGCAGGGGCTCGCGGGGATCGAGGTGGCGGTGCTCCACAACCTGAACGTCGAGACCACCACGCTGCCGGCGTTCGCGGTGGCGGCCGACGTCCTCCTTCCGGTCGGCGGGCTGGCCCCGGACCGGGCGTACACGTCGGTCAAGGGCATCGCGACCCGCACCTTCGGCTTCGCGCGCTTCCACGCCAACGCGCAGTACACCTTCGGCTCGGAACCCGGCGAGGGGGAGCAGGCCGGCGAGGCGTCGCGCTGGATGGCCGGGCTGGCCGTCGACAAGGCTTTCCCGCTCAGGGCGCTGCTGGCCACCGCCGACGTGTTCGCGGAGCAGCCGCTGGAGGAGGGGGAGGAGCTGGCGTGGACCGCGGAAGCGGGGCTCCGCCACCAGCTGAGCCCGCGCTTCAACGTTGACCTGGGGGTCGGGCGTCGCTTCACGGGCGGCGACGAGGGGTGGTTCTTCACCTTCGGCACCGCGCGCGCCTTCGGGCTGCGCGGCCTGATCTCCCGATGAGCGCGCACGGAGGGGCCTCCGGGCCCCCGAACCCGATCCACCGGATGGAGGCAGTCATGACCAGGCACGCGCACCGTGCGCTGATGGGTGCCGTGGCGGCCCTGGTCCTGGGCGGCACGGCGACGCCGGCCGCGGCCCAGTGGGCCCAGGTGCACGAGCAGTTCTACATGCCGGCCGAGCACAACTGGGTGTTCCGCCGCGACTACCCGCAGGCCGACCGGCTCTTCAACGCCTTCGACTACGGGCACGCGATCCTCTACGAGGTGCTCTACACCCGGCCGGACGCCCCGGCCTCCAGGCTGGAGGACGAGGAGTACCGCTTCCTCACCGGCCGGCTCCTGGTTTCTCCGCCGCGCCTGCCGCTGGAGGAGGGCGCGATCGAGGTGGCGTACGCCAAGCTCGCCCCCGAGGCGAAGGCGATGTTCGAGTGGGCGCACATCCTCCACCGGCAGATCTACGACGTGCTGGGCGACGAGCGGCTCTCCGAGGCCGCGAAGGACGCCGAG